>JAJXVI010000316.1 GCA_021782195.1 bacterium
GTACCGTCGGCGCCCGTGGTGGGGGTATAGCTGCCCATCATGTCGATCGTGGTTACCCCCGCGGAGGTCAACCCTGACCCACCGATGATATCCACCGGCGCAGCATCTGCCGCCACCGTGACACCCGGCAGCACAATCATCACCACCAGAAGAACAAGGGTTGTCCAGCTTCCCAACCTGCGCATCGCCAAGAGTGACCCCTTCCATCCCATTTAATTCTCACGGGCCTCCGCCACGACACTCGCACCGCTTCTGCACTGGAAGGAGCAGCGGAGGTCTCTCATCGACGACAAAGGCTGTGTATATAGTTCGCCGCTCAGCCTTGCAGTTCCTCTGGTTCGCTCACATGCATCGACACACAGTCGTGCCTGTGCGGGGCATCGCCGACCGACACAGGTGGAGCACGTGTAGCGCCACAACCTGTTCGCGAAGCGCCGCGACTGTGCGGGGCATCGCCGAGCGACACGGATGGAGCCCCCCTCCGCCAGGCGCGCAAAGTGAGCCCGGATGCGGAGTGACCCTGTCCATACAGGGTGCCGCAATCGAGGCAAGACAACACCGTACACAGAAGGCTAGATGGACCCGGCGCCCGACCGCCGGCGTCGCGCGATGGTCAGAAAAAAGACGGCCTTCAGCAGAAGGAGTAGCGGGGGGGGCTCGGGTGCACTGGCGATCGTGACCGACGCGATACCCGCATAATAGTTCCCCCCGTTCGTGCCCATCGAGAGCAACTGGAAATCAAGCGACGTGAGATCCGTGTAGCCGACGAGCGACTCGGTGGTGTTATACGCAAGAGCGTTGAAAGATGTCCTAACCTGACCACCAGACGCCAGTTTACCTGTCAGCGTGACGCTACCGTAACAGGCTCCAACCGACGGAGGTGAGATGGCTCGTCCGCGACCTTTGCGATGGCATCGGCCGACCTCACCGTAACAGGCTCCAACCGACGGAGGTGAGATGGCGCCAAGAGAGTTCCGAGAAACGTGCTCGTCGGGTAGGCGCTGTTGCAGGTCAGCACGGCAGCCCGTGCTGGCCTCACAGTGTACATCATCAACGCGACAAGTACCATGACGATGCGAGCGGTAATAATACCGGCCCAGTCGTTGTTTCCGTTCGAACCCGAGGTGAGCAGGCGAAAATCAAGCGACGTAAGGTTCGTGTAGCCGCTGAGCAGTTCGGTTGTATTATAGCCGACGGCGTTGTACGTCGTGGTTACCTGGCCGCCGGATGCAAGGTTTCCGATCAAAGTGACACCGCCATAGTTCGCGCCCGCGGTGATGGAACCGACCGAGACCTGCGGCACGGAAAATGCCCCTCCGCCGTTCTGCGTCCGGACAATGTCGCCATACCCGTAGTCCCCGTTCCATAAGAGGCTGCTGGTCTCACTGGGCCCGATGACGTAGACGTAGAGCGGGTAGTTGTGGCCCGTCGTGTAGTTGTCGGTCGCGGTGAACGTGTAGCCGTTGTTGACCAGCGTCGTTCCCTGGAACCCCTGCGTGTACCCACTGTTGAAGTTAAGTACGATGGCATGTGCCGGAGACACGCTCACAAGCATAAACGAAAGGAACAGTACAAACACGCGAACCACGGAGTCACGTTAATACGTACCCATCTCGCTTCGATCCCCTCTTCCTCTCCGTATTTCGTGGACGAACAGAACTCGCGACTCGACGTACCGCCAGCACCGCAATCAGCCGCGCGACGGCAGGCGTCTAGACCAGACGCCCCGACCTGCGACAACTCACGAGATACAGGACCGGCAGTACAAGCAGAAACATTGCCGGTTCAGGCAAAGCCGTAATTTCGGTTGAAAAGTAGACCGTGCCAGAATACGCGCCGCTGTTGTACCACACCGCGGCGTTTGGAATCGGAAGAACGCTCCCCCAGGTTGTTTCCGCGCCCGACGCCGTGGTTGCAGCAACATACGAGCCACCAAACCCGGTGGTGCTGAGGCTCCACTGGCCAGGAGTCGCGGTACTCAATGAAACATTCCCACTCGCCGTGAACTGATCTCCCCCGCTCAATGAAAAACTTGCCCACAATCCCTCGGGGTTTCCCGTGCAGTCGGCGACCATGTGCACGAAGTACGTCGCGCCAGAGTTAAGTGTGGTGTTTCCGACCGCAGACCCGAAATTGAAACCGTTCGTATAAGTCCCGGAGGCGATAAGCGTTCCCAGTGCCGCATCGGTGGTACTCAGGTACATGGCAAGAGTGTTGGTGTTGGTACCGCCATCATACGCCTGATAGGTGAAGACCGGACTTGCTCCGGCAGCCCGCACATTCAGAACCAAAAAAGCCAGGACCACCAGACAACGAACACGTGTTCGCACTGCAGCCTCCCTGAGCACAAGTGTCACAAGTTCCCATCAGGTTACTTCCGCACTCGAACACCTGAATCCTGCTGGGGCAGGCAACGAACCGGTAAATGCAACGACGCGCCTTCTGGCCGCAAGCACGTCCCGCCATCTCAGCGCCCTGTACGGCCGACCACGCGGGACCGCCACCAGCCACCGGCGACAGCGCAAGCCCCCGCGCGTCCGCGGCGCTCCAGCGAAAGCCCCGCGCCTCACACGGAAGCGTCCGCGACTGCACGCGCATCGACCCGTTGTGCGACGACTTCCTCCAGCGGATAGTGCGGACGGATATCGACCGGAATGTCGGCGAGTTGTCCGAGCGCCGCGCGAAGCTCGTCGCCCACCTGTCCGTAGCGCTCCAGCAGCGCCTTCGCCTCGTCGTACGATCCACGCGCCTCGATGCCGATCAGCACGTCGACCAGCGTTTCCACCGCTTCGCGAACCCGCGAAAAGTCGATTCCGAAGCACCCGTTCGCCGCGTCGTACGTCACTCCGCCGCGCTCGCGCAGGAAATTGAGCTCCACGATGTTGGCCCGACCGTGTGCCTCTCCCGCACCGAACCGGATGGATCGGAAGAAGCCCGCCAGGAACGACGTGTACGCCGCCCGCTCCTCCTCGCGCGGAAGCACCCCCTGGTCGATGAGCCACTGGTGGAAGAAGAGTCCGACGATGTCGGCCTTGGCCTCCTCGATCGGGGAATAAAGGTCGCGAAGCTGCTTGCGCACGGTCGTCTGCGCGTCGTCCACCCGAAGGTATGACGGGCCCAGTCCGTGCGCCATCTCGTGGAGCAGCACGTTGGTGAAGTAGGCATCGAACGTGACGGCCGCACGGTCGTTCGCCGCGAGCACGCGGTCGGCAATCGCCACCATGCTCAGTCTGAACTTCGCCTCCGCCACGTTGCGCAGCATCACCTTGCGCGTACCTTTCGCCTCGTGGACGCGCTCGTCGTTCGGCAGATTGAAAGCGGTCGTCTGCACGCCCGCGCGGGCGTCCCCCGCGTTGTAGAGCAGGTTGATCACGCGAATCGGCGATGCGCTCCCCCGTTTGACCTCGTACGGGACGCGCCCGCTCAACAACGCGTCAAGTGCGTCGAGGTGACATGCGTAGGCCTGCAGGTTGGCGCTCTCGTGTTCGTCGACGAGACCGATGTAGGCTTCGTGAGAGGCCTTGTAGCCGAAGAGCTCATCCTCGTAGGTTTCGTAAGGGCCGATGGTGACGTCGATGCGGCTCCCCTCCACGTCCATCCAGGCCAGGTCGGAGTCGAGATAGTCGTCGCACTCGAAAGCATCCGCACGCAGGTTGAGAAAGTTGCGAAGACTTTCATTCTCGCACTCGTGTGCGGCGGCGCGCAGGCAGCGCGCGACCTCCATCACTTCAGCGCGGTAGGCGTCGCAGTACGGCACCGCCACCAGGGTCCCGTACTCTCGACGGACGACAGTGGAAAGCGACTCAAGCGCTGTGCGGTCTTCAGGGTGCGAGTGAAGGTGGGCATTGAACTCCTCGACGGTCAGGTCTTCGGGATAGAACCCCGCGCCACGGGGTTTCACGGGAACCCCCTCGACGAACGGACGCTGCTCATCGGTGCGATCGTACGGGCCGTACATCAACATCACCGCCTCAAGCTCACGCCGGGCCTTCTCGCGCAGTTCCGGGGCGAGGTCAGCGTTCGCCGCGGTGGCGCGCAGTTTCTCGCGCAACGCAACCGCGCCCGCCCACGTCTGCTTCCAGAAAATCGCGTCAATCTGGCGGGCCGCCAGGACGAGATGCGTCAGCATGCGATGCTCGGCTTGAGACAATGCGTCAAGGGGAGCGGTCAGGTCGACCGTGGCAAACTTCTCGATCACGGGACGCCTCCAAAATGTTGTCGCGCAGAGGTTCGCGATGGGCGAGATGCCCCCTGCCTCACGCGACAGCGCAGGGGGACGCGCGACAGCGCAGGGGGACGCGCGACAGCGCAGGGGGACGCGCGACAGCGCAGGGGGACGCGCGACAGCGCAGGGGGGGACGGTTTTTGTCTCAACGGCAGCAA
>JAJXVI010000317.1 GCA_021782195.1 bacterium
AGGACCACGCTGTACGGCTGCTTGCGGACCGCGCCGGTCAACTGTCCCTCGTCCTCAAAGCCCACGTAGCCCGGCGGCGGACCGATGAGTCGCGCTACCATGTGCTTTTCCATGAACTCCGACATGTCGAGGCGTATCAGGTCTTTTTCGCTGCCAAACAGGAACTCCGCGAGCGCTCGGGCGAGCTCGGTCTTGCCGACGCCGGTCGGCCCTGCAAACAGAAACACGCCAGCGGGCCTTCCTTCGTTTCCGAGCCCCATGCGCATCACGCGAATGGTCTGTGCCACGACGCGGATGGCGTCATCCTGGCCAATGACACGCCCCCGGAGTGACTGCTCGATATTGCGCAGTCGCTCACTTTCCTCGACGGTCAACTGGGTCACCGGGACCCCGCTCCAGTGCGACACCACCTCGGCAATGTCTTCCTCGCGCACTTCGAAACTGGGCGGGCCATCCAGGATGATCGACTTTGACGATGCCGACAGCTTCACCCGCGCGGACGCCTCGTCGATGAGGTCGATAGCCTTGTCGGGCAGGGAACGGTCCGGCAGGTATCGCGTCGACAGTTTGACGGCGGCCTTGAGGGCGTGGTCGGAAATCTTGATTCCGTGATGGGTTTCGTAGCGGGGGCGCAGCCCTTCGAGGATCTGCAGGCATTCGCGATCGGAGGGTTCGTTGACCAGCACCGGTTGGAAACGGCGTTCCAGGGCCGGGTCGGTCTCGATAGAACGTCGGTACTCGTCAGTGGTGGTTGCGCCAATCACCGGAAACTCGCCCCGGGCCAGGGCGGGTTTGAGAATGTTTCCTGCGTCCATCCCGCCTTTGTGGTCACCGGCCCCCATCAGCATGTGGATCTCATCGATGAACAAAATCACGTTGGGGCGTTCGAGGACCTCGTCCATGAGTTTCTGGAGACGTTCCTGAAATTCGCCACGATATGCCGCCCCGGCCACGAGGCGCGTGATGGAGAGTTCCCAGACCTCTTTCTCCTTGACGGCATCTGGGACTCGCCCCTCGGCGATGCGCTGGGCGAGTCCGTATACGACGGACGACTTGCCCACACCCGCCTCGCCGATCAACACCGGATTGTTCTTGCCCTTTCGGGTCAGGATTTGCAGGCATCGGCGAATCTCGTCGGCGCGACCGATGACCGGTTCGAGCTTGTTTTCGCGTGCCAGGCTCGTAAGTTCGCGCGCATAGTCGCTCAGCGGCGACTTCTTTGCTGTTCTAGGCTTCTTTTCAGTCGCTTCAGAAGAGGCTTCGGGCTTCCGGCGGCGGTCTGATGACGGTTCGGATCCCACGATGTCGGCCATGCCGGCCATTCCTTCGGGGCCTTCCATCCTGCGCGCTGCTCTGGCGGCCTCGGCGGCGGGAGAGGCAGGGGCACCGCCCGTTGAATCCCGGTCGCTGCCGGCCGAGAGGACTTCTCCGCGCAGGGCCAGCAGGTCGACGTTGAGGCTCTCGAGCACCCGCGCCGGGATCCCTCGGCCCTCCCGAAGGATGGCGGCGATCACGTGCTGACTTTCAACCCCGGTGGCCCCTGCGTCGCGCGCTTCTCGCTCGGCCAGTTGCTTGATCCGCACAAGCCGTTGGGTTTGCGGTACGCCTTTCCAGGGGGCGTCGCCATCGCCGCGTTCGGCTATCTTGAGTACCGCGTCGGTGACGGCCTTCGCCGTGAGCTTGTACCGGGCCAGCACGTCTGCAAGGTATGGCTCATCAACCAGCACGGCAAGAAAGACGTGCTCGGTGCCGAGAAAGTAATGACGGAATTCCTGGCTGAGCTGGATGGCTCGCTGTTCTACCGTCTTGAGGTCTAATCCGGCCATTGTTGAGGTGAATTCTCCGACGCAGTTGTCTGATTCCTTGGCTGGTCGCGATCAATGCGTACCACGCACTCCACGTGCGAGGTCTGCCCGAACATGTCCAGCGGTTGCACGCTGCGTATGCAATATCCCAGCGTGACGAGGTGCGAAAGGTCGCGGGCCAGGGTGGCCGGATTGCACGAGACGTAGACTACCCGTTCGATCTTCATGGCCGCAATCGTCTCCAGGACGCTCGGGGCGCATCCCTTCCGGGGAGGGTCGAGGATGATCGAATCTACGTTCGGGACCTTCCCCAGCATCTCCTCGACCGGTCCACACATGAAGGACACGTTTGCCGTGCGATTGAGGTTGGCGTTCTGGCGCGCATCCTCCACGGCGCCTTCGTGCGACTCAAGTCCGGTTACCCGTCCGACGTGTGGGGCGACCAGAAGCGCGAGAGCCCCCACGCCACAGTAGGCGTCGACGACGTGGTCGCCGGGCAGAGGCTCCAGTGCTTCCATCACCAGGTCTGCCATGGTTGCGAGGCCCGTGCTGTTGACCTGGAAGAACGACGTGGCGTCGAGGCGGAACGATACCCCGCGGACCGTTTCCACGATGTGATCGGCGCACCGTACCAGAAGCGTCTGGGTGCCGAGAATCACGTTGGTGTTGTGCGGATTGAGGTTGAGCACGATGCCGTGAACTTCCGGCACCAGTTCGGTCAGGCGGCGCGCAAATTCCCCGACGGCAGGCAGGTCCGGGGAGGTTGCGACGAGCGCGACCAGCGCCGCGGGTGCGACATTGCTCGCCGAACCCGGGGGGGTGGTCGCGATGCGCGTGAGGACATGGCGCAGCAGCCCCTGCCGGCTCTGTTCGTCGTATGCGCTCCAGCCGTATTCGGCGAGCAGCCGTGTCGTTGCAGTCAGGATGCGATTCGCGAGCGGGTGCGCGATGGCGCAATGCGCGAGCGGGACCACCTTGTGGGTGTGGTGGCGGTAGAGCCCGAGCGTGCCGTGCAGGCCCGCCACAAGCTGCATCTTGTTTCGATAGCCCCAGGACTCCGTGGCGCGACACGGCCGTACCGTGGCTTCGTGGGCGTGCTCTTCTTGTGCGGATGGCTGCGCCGCGGAAGGCTGCGCCGCGGAAATTGCGTGTGCGTTTCCAAGGTGACCGATGGAGCGGAGTGCCTCTCGCACGATGGTCGTGCGGGCTTCCTGCTGCGCGGCGTCACTCAGGTGCTGCAACTGGCATCCTCCGCACGTTGCGTAGACCGGGCATCGAGGTTCGACGCGGTTCGCCGACGGCTCGCGCAGGGCCACGATGCGTCCGCGTGCCCAGTTCTTGTGAACTTCGGTAATGGCGACCAGGGCTTCGTCGCCCGGGGCGCCCCGCTCGACAAACACCACAAACCCCTCGACTCGGGCCACGGCCTCGCCACCGGTCGCAAGACCGCCAAGCGTCAGGGGAAGTTTCTGGCCGACGCGGATCGGACGCGTGTCGGGGGGGCGAACCGACGGGGTCGAAGCGCGGGCTGTCGGAGGCTGTTTTGTCGTGTCTTCTGGATTCTGAGTGCGCCGTCGACGGGAACGGCGGTCATGTGTTTGTGTCCTGGCCATGCTCACCACTTCCGCATCGAGGCAATGCAATTCTCACGGTCAATCGTCCGCCAGAGGGCGGAGGATGCCAGCTCCCTGCCCGGTCCGCAGGTCAGGTACGAGACCCGCCTTCGAGGATTCCCATTCCTCGATTGACCAGTTCCTGGCCAGCGCTCAGGTGATTGATGTCGCTGTCTTCGAAGACCCGCGTCATCTCCTTGTAGCCCCGCAGTTGCAGGTCGATGGAATTGACCAGCGATGCGTGGAAAGCACCCCACCGTTCAGGTGGACTCAGGAGCTGGAGTTCTCCGAGTTGCACGGCGAGCTCCTTGACCACGCGTCCGGCCGCCTCCCTGCCTTTTAGCACGACCGGATCGTCGAGGGAAAAACTTGGGGGAGCGCCGGCGAAGTCTTCAATGAACTTGACGATGGCACGAATCCCGCTCTTGTCCAGAACGAAGTTGCGCTGGATCGTCCCAAAATGCTCGATGATGGCTTCGATGTGCTCCATGTATTCGCGCTCAGGGTCCTTCATGCGAGCCTCGTTTTCGTCTCGGATTAAGCCTGGCCCACACGCGGGCGACACGGCTCCGCCCGCAGGCCGTGGGATTCGGGCGTGGCGCACGGGCGATACGAGCACGATTCTCGTGATCCGGACCGGTTTCCTGTCTCGTGCGGGCAGGGTCGCGTCGCGCTCGGTGCGCCCGTGCCCGTCATGAGGAGATCTTTCGCGTGCGTCGAACCCCCTCGCATGGTGGTTCGCACGGGCGTGCGCGCCAGGAGGCGTCCTTCGGCTGTGCCCGTGCGCGGTGCGGTATCCTGGGAACGGGCGGAGAAGCGTCCCGACGGCGTGGCATGCGCATGTTCAAGCGAATTTCCGGCCGTGCTGCCTCCAGGCAACTCCGATGCTTTCGGAAGGGAGGAAGGACAACCCCTGCCTGCTCTCTTCAGTTCTTGACGGCGAAGTAAGCAG
>JAJXVI010000318.1 GCA_021782195.1 bacterium
TACGTCGTCCGGTGAGAAATCGTGCGCACGATTTCGATAGATGTTGATCTGGCCTTTGACCTCGTCCTTCACCAGCAACGGCACGCCAAGGTACGAGATCACCCTGGACGGCTCCTCGGGGCACACAAGCGCCTCCTTGTTTGTGAGGGCCGCCTCGGCAGTTTCGAAGCCACTTCTGCCTTCGCTCACGAAGGCCCTGTGAAAGACGCGGGCACCGATCTCCACGCACTGGCGAAGACGCTCGTCCTCGATGAGATACAGACTCCCCCCGTCCGCCTGCGTCACGCGAATCGACAGATTGACGATGAGGTTGAGCAACTGGTCGAGATCCAGTGCGGAACTGAGCGCAGCGCCGATCTGTTGAAAATACGAACGAACCTCCTCCCCCGATCGCTCGATCTGCTCGGCTCGGAGCTTGAGTTCCTCAAACCTCAACGTACCGTCAAGCGCCAGTGCCAGCTCGGTAGCAACCCCTCTCGCCCGTGCGAGACCGGCGGGTGAAAATCCGAGGTTGCAGTTTGCGTCAGCGGGTTCGGAACGCCCCAGGTAGAGGACCCCGAACGGTCGCTCTCCGGCGCTCAACGGCACGACCATCAGGGATTTCGCGCGCCAGTCGCGGAGAAACGATCCTCCGAACGACGGATGATCCGCCAGTCTGTCGCAATGAAACGTCTCCCTGGTTTCGAGCACCCAATGGGTCACGACATCGTTCAAGAGCGTCGCAACATCCGGCTGGGGGTCGCTCACTCCGACGCAACGCGCTGGATGGGAAGCGGTCGCAACCACCAGGATGGCACAATTCTCAAGCGAGAGAAGAGAGCTGATACGCAGAACGCAGAAGCGCAGGAACTCCGTCATCTCGCTCCGCCCGGCCGAGCGATGCGCAAGTTCGCTTACAAACCGCAGACGCTCTCCCCGTTGCACGGCTTCATCACGTTCCCGCGACAGGCGTCGAACCACCTCGCGAAGCACGCCAAGATGAGGAGTCACCTCAAAAACTGGTTGCGAAGTCAGGTCACACAGCGGATTTTCAGACGGAAAACCCAGAGTCTCCATCGCTCAGCGCCTCCTCCCCGAAGGGATCGAGCACCGCCATACGCATCGTGCATCTGGCCCGGTACTGGTGCAAAAGTCGGTGAAACGGTAACAGTCAATCGATGTTGCAGTTCGCAGCAATACGGCATTCTCTCAGCAGCCGTGCTTCCATTGCAAGGCTGGCCGTGGCAACACCCACGCCACCAGCGGGGGGCACACGCCCCCGCCCTGAAGGCAGGAGCTTTGAACGTGGCACTTCCCAACTGCCACACTTGAACCACAACACGGCCAGAGCGGCTGTTACTCTGCACCGGTTCAATGTTATCGCACGCTTCCTGTTCCTGTCAACTCCCAGGGCCCTGACGGCGACCGTCCGGTGGGACTGGAGAGACGAAAGGTACGGGCAGTGCCGCGTGTTCGCGTATCCATCACTTCAACGGGCACGCGGGATGCGAGCAGCCTCCGCACTGCAGGATTGGGTACAACATGAACGAAAGAAGCTTTCCAAGATTGCGCGGAGGGTTGCATGGAGCCAGTACTGCGAAACCTGTTGTTCTGTGATTCCGTCGTTCCCCTCCCACACGGAAGACTTGTCGCCTACGGGATCTTCACTGACCTCCATGCGGCGGCGTTCCCATTGTGCTGGCCCCGTTTTTCCCTGCTCCTGTCCTGGACAAATGCCCCGGGCTTCCACATCCAGATGGTCAAGATGCTCAATCCACAGCGCTCGCTGATTCTCCACCAGTCGCCGGAAAGCTACTTCACGCTTGGAGATGATACCGAATGCGCACACGTCATTCTCGACATCCATCAAGCCGTTTTCACCGAACCCGGGAGCTACCACTTCTCGGTGGCGCTCGACGGCCGAACAGTCGCGGAGTACCCACTCCACGTGCGCCTCGACCCGAAGCGTGCAGAGACGGCGTGGCAACCCGCCTGACGGGAATGCGCGATGACGTTGAGGCGCGCGACACATCGCGGAGACGTCTGTCCCATCGAAAGCGCTTCCTGCAGCGCGTCCTCGCAAGCCTTGTCCTTCCCCTCGCCGCACTCTGGGTCGCAGCCGCCCAACCCGCCGTCCCCCGACCGGACGATCACGCGGCGCGCGCAATCTCCATCGTTCGGGTCACCATGGATGGCGGCTTCCGCGGCATGCCGCAGGGGGTGGGATACCGTCGGCTCACCGGAACGGTCTGGATTGCCAACGATACCGCCCTCACGCTGCAGGATGTCACCATCACCGTATCCTTCTACAATCGACACTGGGATGCACGGGAAGGATCGGTAGACTACCGAATCGGCGAACTGGGTCCCAAAGCCACCAGCAGCGTGAATTACCGGTGGGAAGCCACCACTGGTGACCCGACCAGACCACGGGTGCGCGTAACCTGGCGCGCAACGAAAAACGGCACCCTCTACGCGGTTGAAACCAGCGACTACGAGCCACGCTGACTTTTCCCCGCGCGTCCGTCAGAGTCTGGAACGAGTGTCTCCACTTGCGCGTGCCCGTGCCGACTCCAGCCGAGAGCGCGCCCTCTCCTCCTCGACAAACCGCAGGTTCTTTACCGCGCTGGCGACCGGTCCGGCGAGCGCGCCCACCATGATGCGGTCCATCGCGGTGAAAGCGCGCTCACGCGCCGCGAGCAACAGGAATCCCGTCACTCCGGGATTTCCCGGCAACGGGCAGACCAGCACGCTCTCACGCGCAACCATCCCGAACACGTGACGCAGGGGATGATCCGGTCCGAATTCGTCGAGCACGAAAGGCGAGCGCTCCGTGGCCAGTTGAGTCGCGACCGGACCGTTCCCTGGCACCGCCAGGAGCGATACGTACTCTGCAACCACCCCGACCGCGTGCAGCACGTCTGCTTCGTCGCGATACGGGCTCCACAGGCAGAAAGCGGCCGCGTACACGCCGCCCAGGTCGCGGACCAGGTGATCCGTGACAAGCTCGGCCAGGGAGGCCACGTCACACGCGGCCGAGATCACGTTCAAGGCGTCGTAAAGGATGACCACCTGGCGCGCTGAATCGCGCAGGCGAGCCGCCTGGAGCGCGAGCAGGCCACCGAGAACCGTACACGCGCTCGCGCCGTCTTCCGCCAGAAAGCGTTCGAAATCACGGCGCCAGATCCGCAGCACGGTCACGTTCCCGATGGCGCGGACCCGCGCGGATCGGGGATGGTGGGAGACCAGGGCCATCTCCCCGACCGTGGTACCGGCCTCGCACACCCCGAGGTCCTTCCACAGGTCTTCGTGACCTTCTACCCTTTTCTGAACCATCACCGAGCCGTCCACAATCAACAGGAGGGAATCACCCGGGGCGCCCTCCTCGAAAAGAATCTCATCCGGGCTGTAATGGACCTCCTGGGCAGTCCGCACAAACTTGTCGAGCACACTCGCATCGAGTGCGTGAAACAGGAGCAGACGGGACAACCGCTCCTTCAGAGCCTCTGTCTCCACAAACCAAGCGCCTCCATTCGCCAGAAATGATCACGACCCCGCGCGCCCGACCGATCAAGTCGAGACCGTCACGGCTATCTCCAGGCGGCGCTCCCCGAGAGGCTCCGCACGTCGCTACCCTCCAGATACCGCTTGAACAGGTCTGCGTCGTGTGCTTTCGGAAGAGCCTCCTCAAGGCGGACGACGTTGCCAGAGACGAGCTGGGCCAGGGCCTTGTCCATCGAAATCATGCCCTGTCGTCCGCCGGTGTCGACAGCGTTGTAGATCTGGTGGGTCTTCCCCTCACGAATCAGGTTGGCAACCGCTGAATTCGTCAACAGCAGTTCTCGTGCCGCCACCCGCCCCAGACCGTCAAGCCTCGGCAACAGCGTCTGACAGATCACCCCCTTCAAAACCCCGGCCAGTTGCACGCGAATCTGCTGCTGCTGGAAAGGAGGAAACACGTCCACGATGCGGTCGATGGTCTGGGTGGCGTCGGTGGTGTGCAGCGTGGCAAACACGAGGTGTCCCGTCTCGGCGGCCGTCAGCGCGAGCGAAATGGTCTCCAGGTCGCGCATCTCCCCCACCAGAATCACATCCGGGTCCTGACGCATGGCGGCACGCAGCGCCGCGGCAAAACTGTGCGTCTGTTGCCCGACCTCTCGCTGGGTGATGACTGAATACATCGGCTCATAGACGAACTCGATGGGGTCTTCGATGGTCAGGATGTGATAGCGATATCGCGCATTGATGGAGCCGACCATGGCGGCCAGGGAGGTCGACTTGCCGCTCCCCGTGGGACCGGTCACGAGCACCAGTCCGCGTGGGAGGTCGCACAGCGCGGTCATCGCGGGGGTGAGACCGACTTCCTCGACCGACGGAA
>JAJXVI010000319.1 GCA_021782195.1 bacterium
GGACGACGCGCTCGTTCAACGCGCGAACGTTTCCGGCGTGGCGGCGCCCGTCGTGGCGTGGCGTTTGCGGAACGGCCCGCCACTCCGGGTTCCTGTGGGCGTGTGCGTGGGGCGGGTTGCAGACCACATCGCCGCTGACCCGGTCGACGACTACGTCGAAGCCGTTTGCGCCGTACGTGACGTTGCCTCGTTTGTCACGCTCGACATTGCGTGTCCGGACGGAGAAGACGGCGCCACCTTCGAGTCTGACCCCCGTCGACTTGAGCGCCTGCTTGATTGCGTGCGGAGTGAACTGCCCGATGGGTATCCCGTCCTGGTGAAGCTCGCGCCGGATCTGGCGTGGGAAACCCTGCGAGAGCTGGTGAACGCAAGTCTGGGCAAGGGGATCCGCGGCTTTGTGGTCGCGAACGCCGTGCGGAGTCGCGAAGATCTCACCACGCCGCCCGGGCAGGTGCTGGCAATCGGTCCCGGATGGCTCAGTGGCCGGCCCGTGCGACGGCGCGCCAATCTCGTGATGCGCACGCTGCGTCGTCACGTTGGTTCCTCGGTGACGCTTGTCGGGTCAGGCGGCATCTTTGACGTTTTTGACGCGATCGAGCGCATCGAGGCCGGCGCGGATCTGGTGACGGTCTGCACCGCGCTGGCCTATCGCGGACCCGGGCTGTTGACAACGCTCTCCCGCGACGTGGCGCGGATGCGCGCACCCGGCCGTCAGGGCAGGGTGGAGAGGCCCAACCCCTTGGGTCGGGGAGGGGACGGCGGTATCTCTGCGCGTGGGGCGGACGCCGCGCGATAGAACGGCCCCGGGAGCAGCGTCGCCGGCGCTCCTTCCACGGTCAGGGTGGAAGGGCCCCGGGAAAGCACACGGGTTCGCACGTACGCGAGCGCGACCGGGCCGCCGGCCAGGGGAGAAGTCGCGATGCTGGTGATCCTGCCGGCGTCCTGGTCCTCGAACAGAACCTTCGCGCCGGGGGCGACGGCCGCCGTCGGGAGCAGCGTGACGAGGCGTCGCACCGGTTTCGAGAGGTGGGTCAGGCGTGCGATCACCTCCTGACCCAGGTAGCACCCCTTCTCATGGCTGATGGCCTCGCAGAGGCCTGCTTCGAGAGGGATCGTGGCATCTTCGATGTCGGTTCCGTACGAGGGGATTCCCGCTTCCACGCGCAGCACGTCGAGTGCCGCCCTTCCCACGGCGCATCCGCCCGCGCTTACCACGCGCTCGTGGAGAAGTTCCCAGCACGGGACGCAATCCTTGTTGTCGAGCAAGAGGTCATAGCCGTCTTCACCGGTGCGCGTGCGCCGTACCACACGCACCTCGACCCCGTTGACCAGTGTCGCTTTCGCGTGGCTGAATTCGGGAGGGTCGGTGCGTTCGGTCGCCACGACGTTCGCGCATGCGTTGTCGACGACCAGGTCTGTGATGAGTCTTGCAGATGCCGGCCCCTGCAGGGAGAGAATCGACATCGTGGCGGTGACGTCTTCGATTGTGGCGTCCTCGGTGATGATATAGGTGTCAATCAGATCTCTTGTGCGTGAGGCGAGATGCGGGGGCGTTTCCAGGAGGAATCCTTCCGGCGTGCGCAGCACCGCCAGGAGGCTTCGCATTCGCCCGAGGTCGTTTAAGAGCGCAGCCAGGCAGCCGCGGTTGCAGGCAAGGTGGCGGATCTCGTTGGTGAGTATGCCGTGCAGCACCCCCGCGACGTCGGGTCCGAGGGCGCGTAATTTTCCGCCATCGCTGACATCGATGAGTCCGACGGATGTGCGCGCGGCGTGATGTTCAGCGATCGGGTCGCCGCAGGCCATCGGAACGTTCCATCCGTGTTGTTCCTCGAAGCGAGCCCCCAGGGCCGTGTGCACTGCATGAAGCGCAAGCGTGTACAATCTTATGTTCTCCTCGGAATTTGTGGCGCCCGGGCCGTTACCGGTGGAGGTGGGGGGAGCGTCTGAGGAGCGCCCGGACGCGTTCGGCGTTCACGCTTCGGGGGAAGCGCGCGAGCCAGTTTGCGCAGACGCGCCGGTACGGGTGCGTGCGTCCGGCCATCCAGCCCAGCATTCCGAGCTTCCCCAGGACCGGGAGCACGACGGGCGAGTCGGGGTATTCAACGACGCATCGCCAGTAGAGTCTTGCGCCGACGCGGGGGTTGAGGTACTCGCTGAACAGGTCGGCGGCACGAAGCAGGCCGTTGCGTGCCACTTCGGGGTCGCGTCGATCGTAGGATGCTTCGAGATAGCACGTGCTCGCCAGAAAGATCGAGCGCAGTCCCAGGGTGGCCAGATACTCGTACTCCTGCCCGATTTCAAGCCACTGTGATGCGTCTTCCTGGCCGGTTCGCTCTTCCGCGACGAGATGCGTGCGCACCACGTCAAGGTTTCTTAGCGCCGCGGCGTCGCGTTTGCTGTGCTCGAGCATTCCGAGGCGTGCGCGGGCCATCCGGGCAGCTCGGGAGTCGGGCATGCGTGCCTCGAGGCTTTTCCAGTCACGCGCGGCCGGTTCGAGTGCGTGGCAGAGCCGCCACTGCACGGATGCCCGGAGGAGGGTTTCAAAGGGCGCGGCCGGGTCGGTCGGGGAAACGACGATTCGTCGCAGTGCCTCGAGGACCTCGGCTCCGCGCTTTTGGAAGAGGGCCCAGATCGCGCGCGTGCGCCGGGGAGTGAGATCACGGGCTCGAATTTCGGGTACTGGAAACGGAGCGAGTGCATCTGCTGTGGTCAGCGCGATCCGTTCCGCGGCCGGTGACTCGCGTAGCGTAAAGTGGCCGTTCGGTTTCCGCGCCAGCACGTCGGCCTCGTAGGGTACGCGATCCGCCACCACCGCGACGTCCGGCCAGGCGGTGTTCAAAACAGTTAGGAGCACCTTGCCGGACGGTTGCGTCTCGGCCCGCGTGACATGGATGCGGTCGGACGCATATCGACCAAAAACGACGACGATGACGTCGTGACGGAAGTCGACCGCCGGGCGCGGTGGAAAGTGCGGTCGGTGGGGCACGGCCGTGTTGCAGTACGGCACTGCCGCGTGGGCACGCCGCCAGAATTCGCGGTAGGAGGCGTTGTCGGAAAGGACGAGAAGCCGTGGTGGCCCCTTGGCCACAGGCATGCGCCGCCCTGACACCGCACCGTTAGCCAGGGGTCGCAACATCACGGCCTGCTTTCCGACCGACTTCGGCCGTGCCGCGGGCGGGGATGCTGCTGCAACGGTCGGCCAGGCGGCGACCAGGAACAGCAGCCAGAGGACGACCCCGGTGCGCTTCGTGGGGCGCGGTGTCGGTCCGGGGTGCGTGGGTGCGGCGGGCCTACGGGAGCCGGTCAGGCGGCAGCAGGTTCGCGGAAGGGGGATGCCATCGGGCTCTTGAGGTAACACCCGTCGTCCTCCAGATTCATGTTCAGGGATGTTTCGTGCCGCAACGGGGGCAGAAGCGAAAAGGGCGCTGACGCTCGTGACCGCAACTTTCGCACCGGCAGGGCGCGGTGGCATCTCGGGCGTTCCCCCCCGGAACTGTTGGGGCGGGTCGCGAAAGCAGGCCGATTTCGGTCGCGAGAGCGGGGTTCGTCCGTACAATGAGTTCATCCATTGCAAGTTCTTGGGCGTATTCGATCGGCAGGATCTCGGCGAATCTCGACCGCTTGAAAAAGAAGTGGTTACGGCATCCGGTGCAGCGAAGGCTCGTCTGACGGGGCGTACCTTCGCCGACGCTTACCCAGTAGACGTGGCTGACCTCGTAGTGGAGCGTGACGACCATGCGGGTGATGACGTCGCACTCGGTGCACCGCTCCGCTACAACGCCTCGGGGCTCTTCGCGTTCTCTGGTTCCGAAGATGAGCATTGCGCCTGTGGTTCGCCCCCTCGTCCACCTTCCCTGTCGCCTGGTTCGTGCAACCTTCGCGAACGGTCGGGCTTCGAAGACTGCGTGGTACGGATCAGACCACGCGCTCGTAGATCTTCTCGTGCACGTCGACGTTGTAGGACCAGGCGGTTGTCGGCAAGCGTTCCTGAAGATTTGAGCCCTTGATGGTTTCGGCGACGAGCTCACGAAAACCAGGCCATACCCCTTCGATATGAAGACTTCTCGTCGTTGTCGAGATTTCGGCGGTGTGAGAGACGACCACCCCGGGCGTCATGAGCCTGAGTTGCTGAACGTCGTTCCAGAGAATCTCGTCAACCCCGCCGGCGTCGTGAATGCGCAGCCCCTCCTCGAAGATCTCCACGACGTAGTTGCGATACCTTTTCCAGTTGGAATAGGGATGGACAAAGGCGTACGTGGTCAGCCACAGCCCCACCAGCGGGTGCGGGAGCGGGACGGAAGCAAACCAGGCCGGGACCGACACCGCGAAGAAGAAAATCCCGAAGAGGCCGACGC
>JAJXVI010000320.1 GCA_021782195.1 bacterium
GTCGGCACCCTTCAACCTTGACTTCAATCCTCTGGGAACCATCGACCGGGTGGTCGTCTCGGGCGAAGACGGTCTTGACACTGTTCCCTTTCTCCACGGCCTTTTTGTTGCACGGGTGGCATCGGGCCGTACGCGTTTCCTGGTTGACGTGGACGCCATCCCATTCTTAGACCGCACAACGCTGAATCGGCGGATGGATGTTCAGCAACTCGCAAGGGTTGCTGGCGGAAACCTCGTCGTTGTCAGTCGCAGCGAGCGTCATCAGCGCGTCTTTATCGCTTCGAGGGCGCTGGAAACCTTGACTGTGAGGCACTCGTGTCGAGATGCACTGCCGCTTCTCCTTTCAAGTTCTCCAGAGTGCGGACGCTCCCCGATACGTCCCGCGCAGAAACTGTGCGGTTCGCGACGCCGTGGCGCCCCCCTGTCTTTGCTTGCACGGGAATCCTGCGGAGCGCCTGATTCTATGGTGTTTCACCTTAAACGCTGATGTCACAGGATGCGCGATGCTCTCTCAACGCGGATCTGCACAGGTTTCTACACAAGACCGGGAGCCAGTAGATGTCTTCGCGCCTGCTCGACGTCCTCTTCCTTTCCACGCTTTTATTTGCGCTTGCGGGTCCTCTGCTTACGAAAGGCCACCCGACCGAGTCGCCTGCCGCTTCGGTACGCAACGTTGCAGCGCAACCACGCGACACGCTGCTACACACACGTCGCCTTTCTGCCGAGGCCATGAGCCCAACGCGAGCGGCGTCGTCCTCGCGCCTGGAAAGCTCGGGGCCGGCCGGCGTGCAACGGGATCTGAGGTGCGGGCGCAGAATGAAGCAACATGATACAGAAATATGCGGTCGTGCTTCCCGCCACCCTTGAGTCCTTCTTGTTGGCAACGCTCGTAGGAGCGCGCCGGAAGCGTATCAGTCAGTTGTTGAAGTTCAAGAGTGTCACCGTGAACGGTGCTGTCATCAGTCGTGGAACGCACGCACTGTCCGCGGGCGATACCGTGGAGATTCATTTTGGCGGACGTCCATCCGGTGCAGTGGAGCTTGCGGGCGGCCTGCGAATCGTGTATGAGGACGACCATCTGCTTGTTGTGGACAAGCCCGCCGGACTGTTGACGATTGCCACTGAGCACGAGCGCGAGCGTACTGCGTACGCCATGCTGACGGATTATGTGCGAAATCAGACCCGTGGCCATTCTTCCGAGTGTGGAGCGCCGAAGCGACGGGGCAGGAGTGAGTCTCCTGTCGAAGCATCCTCTGCTGCAGACCAGAACGAGGCCTCTGTCGACAACCGTCCGCGTGTCTTCATCGTTCATCGACTGGATCGTGACACCTCGGGTCTGTTGGTTCTGGCGCGGACCGATGCGGTGAAGAGAGCCCTGCAGAGCGAGTGGAAACAGGTCGAGAAGCGCTATCTCGCCGTCGTGGAAGGGGTCCCGAAGGAACCCGGCGGCACGATTCGCTCTCGCCTGAGAGACAACGCGGCCATGCGCGTCTACTCGACGGGAACCGAGGAGGGAGAGCCGGCGGTCACCCACTATCGGGTGATTCGTTCATCAAAGACCTGTTCGTTGCTTGAGATTACCCTGGAGACTGGGCGCAAGAACCAGATCCGCGTGCATCTGTCTGACCTGGGCCATCCGATCGTGGGTGACCGCAAGTATGGGGCGCATTCGAGCCCGGCGAGGCGTCTTGGACTTCACGCCGGGTCGCTCACCTTCACGCATCCGGTGACCGGGGAGCGACGAACCTACATGAGCCCGTTGCCGTCGCGTTTGCAGCAGTTGTTGGGATCGGCAACGACCTGACGAAACGTGCTCGCGCGTGACACGACAAAACTTTCGATCTGTTTACAAAATGAGAGAAGGGGGACGGGGACGGGGCGGGAAAGTAGAACACGATATTTTCACGAGGTTGAGGTGAGGGACATGTCAGACAGTTCAGTGGGTGCCGTGAATGCGAAGATCGTCGCCCCCAGGCAGCCCCAGGCTGCGCCAGCCCAACAGGATGCTCCGGTGCAGATCGCCTCTGTCCCCGACAGTTGGCTTCCGTCGGGCAACTGGAATGCCCAGGTGACCAGTCAGATGGGAACCAACGACGCGACCGTCTCCCGTTCGCAGCATGACATCGATATTCACGTCGACTCTGGTTTTGGCGTGGATGTGAATGTCCAGGACATGCCTGGTGAGAAAGTAGGCATCACCGTCAAACTGCCGTGGCCTCTGGGTACCCAGCAGGATGAGGGTACGCTTGTGCGTACAGGGCCGAACCAGTTTCATTTCACCGACGACGACGGTCAGCGCAGCGCCGACCTCTGGCACATGAACGATGGGCGCATCCATATCCAGATGCGCGACCCCCAGCAGGGTGTCAACGACCTGTATGTGAAGCGCGACTGAGCGGGGCCGTGCCCGCGACAGTTTCACGCGGAAAGCGCCTTCCGGGGTGTTTCACGTGGAACCGTGCTGTACAGGCAATGAACGGATCTCCCCGGAGAAAGGGCCCTGACCGTGCCACCGTGCGCGGACCAGGGCCCTTCTGCGTGCCGCTTGACGGACACGACGTTTTCTGTCTGCCGGTCTGGGAGCAAATCGCGCGCACGGGCCGGAGACCCGTGCGACTGACGTCAGGGGGGCGTGATCGCTCCTGACGTCAAGTCCGGCTACTTCACGGCGACCTTCTCGAACGCTTTCTCAAGCATGTCTGCACCCTGATGGATTTCCGGTTCCGTCATGGTCATTGCCGGGCTGATGCGCAGTACGTTGCCATACAGGCCGCCCTTTCCGATGAGGAGTCCGATTTCTCTCGTTGCCTCGAACAGTTGCTTGACGATCCCGGGATCCGGTTCTCGGGATGAACGGTCCGTAACGCATTCGATGGCTTGCATCAGTCCCATCCCGCGCACCTCGCCGATGCATGGGAAGCGGTCCTGCATACGGGTCAGCCGGTCGTGGAGGACCTTTCCCATGCGGCTGCAGTTGTCGAGCAGGCTCTGCTCCTCGATCACGTCGATGACGCGCATGGTGGCTTCGCACGATACCGGATTGCCGCCGAAGGTTGAAATCGTCAGCCCTTTCCATTTCTTTGCGATTTCCGGGGTGCTCATCGTGATGCCCATGGGAATTCCGTTTGCGGCTCCCTTGGCCATCGTCATGATGTCAGGCGTCACGCCCCAGTGTTCGATGCCCCACATGTGCTCACCGGTACGGCCCCAGCCCGTCTGCACCTCGTCGATGATGAGAAGCCCCTCGTACTTGCGAATGATCTCGGAGGTGATTTTGAAATAATCCTTTGGAGGCACGATGAAGCCGCCGACTCCCAGGATCGGTTCGGCCATGAACGCTGCTGGCCGGCCGGTCGTGGTGGTCCGGATCAGCTCTTCAAGGTCATGGGCGCAGGCGGTTCCGCACGTTTCAGGCTTGAGTCGGAGCGGACAACGGTAGCAGTAGGGGGCCAGGGCGTGGCGAACGCCGACCGTCATGTCGGGCAGTCCGCGCCAGGGAGAATGGGCTGTCATGGTCGTGGCCAGGGTGGAGCGTCCGCTGTAGCTGTGTCGGAGTGCAATGACCTCGTAGTTTCCTGTCGCCATACGGGCCAGCATGACAGCCGTTTCGTCGGCTTCGGTGCCCGAGTTGGTGAAGAACGTCTGCGACAGGTCGCCGGGTGCGATTTCCGCGAGACGTGCCGCGAGGTCTACGTTGGGGGCCGTCGGGTAGAGCGTGGACGCGTGCTGGAGGGTATCGTTCTGGCGGTGCAGTCCTTCGTTGACGTGCGGGTTGCAATGGCCCAGGCTTACCGTGAGGATTCCTCCGAAGAAATCAAGATATTTTCTGTCTTCGAAGTCCCAGACGTGGTGGCCCAGTCCGCGCTTGATCGGGAGGGGCTCGTCATAGTAGGTCAACACGCCGGGGAAGAGAAACTTCTTCTGCCGCTCGAGAACCTCGTCTTTTGTTTCGCTTCGCTTGAATCTTGCCTTTGTTGTCTCCATCGAGCCAACGGCTCCCTTCTGTGGTGGGTGCGGCGACATTGCCACGACCGCGTCGCCGTCGTTTCGGCGCGGTGCACCTGCTTGCCTGCTATTGAAGGGACCCGGACACCTGGCAAGTTCCGCATCAACAGAGTCGGACGCACCGGGAATTCCCCTGATTCAGGGACGGGCCCGCGCCGCTGCTGCGCCTGAAAGTCTTCGCGCTCGTCCCCGCGCTCGTCCCCGGGAGCTTCCCCTCGCGCTCGTCCCCGCGAGCGTCCTCGGGAGCTTCCCCTCGCGCTCGTCCCCGCGAGCGTCCTCGGGAGCTTCCCCTCGCGCTCGTCCCCGCGAGCGTCCTCGGGAGCTTCCCCTCGCGCTCGTCCCCGCGCTC
>JAJXVI010000321.1 GCA_021782195.1 bacterium
CGTTGGACCGCGGTCGGCACGGAGCACGGGAACTCGCCCTGGCTTCGCGAACGACGACCCGCACGCCTTCCTGTACGGTGCAACGGTCGAGATCGACGGTCCTCACGGCTGCTGGAACGGAGTCCCGCGCGCCTCGGGACCCCACCAGGTCACAAGCGCCACGAGAAGCAGCACCGGGACCATCACCGTTGCCTGCGCCAACCCGTAGTTATGTCCGAAGCGTCGGGCCAATCCGCCCTGGATCGGGGAATTGAGCGAAGCCAGGAGGTTGCCAAGTTGATAGGTGAAGCCCGGAAACGTTCCCCTCACGGATGGGGGCGACAGCTCATTGAGATGGGCCGGGATCACGCCCCACGCCCCCTGCACCAGAAACTGCATCAGAAACGCGCCCAGCGTAAGAAGCGGGAGAGACGGTGCGAACACCCACAGCGGAACAATCGGCAGCGCAAGCAACGAGGCCAGCACAATCGCCTTTCTCCGTCCGATGCGTTCTGAGATGGCACCGAAAACCATGCCGCCCAGCAACGCTCCGAACATGAAGATCATGGTCACCGTACTGGTGGTCTGTCTGGAGAATCTCAGTTGTGACTCGAGGAACAGTGGATATGTGTCCTGGGATCCGTGGCTCATGAAGTTGAACGCAGTCATGAGAAGGACCAGGTAGAGAAAAGCCTTCCAGTTTTCGGCGAGAACCTGACCGAGTCGGCTTTCAGCGCGCCGATTGTACTCCCAGGCCTCCGACTCTTTCACGTGCGCTCGGATCCAGAGAACAACCGGCACGGGCAGAATCCCGATAAAAAACATCCAGCGCCAGCCAAGACCGGCCGAGGCAAGGAGGTAGTTGACCAGCGCCGCCATCATATAGCCGACGGCGTATCCCTCCTGCAACCATCCAGAGAGGATCCCACGCTTGTGCACCGGCACCTTCTCCATAGCCAGCGAAGCACCGACGCCCCACTCCCCTCCCATCCCGATTCCGTACATGGCGCGCAGGAAAATCAGCACCGCCAGATTCGGGGCAAAACCTGACGCAAACTCCATCACGGAGTAGAACAACACGCTTCCGACAAGTGCCGGTCGACGGCCAAATCGATCGGCGATGGTGCCAAACAGCAGCGCGCCGACCGGACGCATCGCCAGCGTCCACGTGATGGCCCACATCACGGCCTTCTCCGAGACATTGAACGAAACAGCAATCTGTTTGAGCACCATCACCAGGATGAAGAAATCGAATGCGTCCAAAGCCCATCCCAGAAAGCAGGCCAGGAAAGCCGCCTTCTGGTCACGGTCCAGCCCTTCAAAGGGGTGCATGACGTCGTGGAACCACGAGTCTGTATGCTCGAGCGCGGGCATTGAAGTCACCTCCGCCTTGCAGTTTTCTTTCGCGCGACACGGGCGAACTCCCGCGGAAAACCTCACAACCGTTCCCCGGAAAACGTCCCGCGCAGCGAGACGGCCCGGAAGCAAGGTGGGTGGCTTCCAGCAACTCACACGACGGGGGGCACGAGCCGCTTGCCACGGTCACGGGCTGCCATGACGGGGAATCACCGGACGGGGTGAAATACGGGCGCACGGGACGGCGACAGAGACGGCAGAAATCTGCGAATCAGGCCACAGACTTCCAAGGAGACAGAACATGCGCACCATTCGTACCAGTCTCATCGCAATCGCCGCCTTCCTCGTGGTTGTCGGTGTCGCCCAAGCCGGTCGGGTCAACGACGGTCCCCAGGTCTATCGAAAAGTTGTCGACCTTACGGCAGCCATGGTCTACAACACGCGCGCACAGGAACTGGTCCGCAGGGCCGGCCTCAACCTGCTCAACCTGACCTGGGAAGACACCGGTCGCTACAAGCAGTCGTGCGTGGGCCCCAACATCTCCGACATGACGATCCAGGTGCAGCAGCATGATCCGCGCACGAACACCTTCCACCTGACGTGCATGCCCGTCATCCGGTACGCAAACTATTCCGACCGGTCTGCCGACATCACTCCCGACGATTTCTACCTTCTGGTCGGAAATGAGAGGGGAAAGACGCTCCACCGCGTCACCCTCACGCAGTACCTCGAGCACTTTCGCTCATACCTGTCGAACCCGGACTCGTGGAAAGGTACACAGACATCGCTTCTTGCCCCCCGCGATACACACGTGCTCGTAAGCGCCCAGGCTTGCTTCCTACCGGTACCGCTCAAAGGGAAGGCACAGTTCAACGTGGTCCTGTTCAACTACCAGTCCTCCCGCGACAATCCGGCGGTGCTGACAATCCTCGCAACCCGAGAAGGAACCAGTGCCACGGTGATCGACAACGTGCGGGATCCGTTCGAGGCCGGCGCGACCTGGGGACAACGCCTCTTCTTCAACATGCACGGCCGTCGCGCAAGCCTCACGGGAGAACGCGTCAGTGATTTCCTCGCCCACGTGGACAACGCGCACAGCCGCAACTCTCACGCGGCTGCCAAGGCAGCAGGGACGGGCGGCCTCAACATGGTCATGCTCATCCAGGTTCCGCTCAAGCACCGGGTGCAACCCGTTCGATGGATGACCGAAGGAAACGCAAGCCCCTACGGCACCTGCAAGGTAGCGTGCAGCGCGCCGCGGCGGTCCGACGTGGAAGACGCCGTGGTCGGGCACGGCAAGCAGGAAGGGGCTTTCACCGAAATCGGTGGGCTGCCCATCGAACGTGACCCGAACTTTCCCGTGCGAGTCACCGTTCAGTTCTACCTGGCAACGTCAAACGGAGTCATCAGCCACGCCAACGTCGCGGCAATCGCACAACAGATCAAGCGCGTGTACTCCGACGCAGACTACGTGGGAAGCCTCGTCACCGACGGGAACACGCGACGCCCGACCGAGTACAACGGCGCACACAGCCAACCACCGGGTTGGTGGAACGACTTCTGGAAGCGCTACGAGAACAACACCGGACTGACACGCCGCGCAGCCCAGGACATGCTCCGGAGACTTCTCGGCCCGGCCTGGCACACACTGCCCGTCGACCAGATCATCGACACGCTCAATCGTCACCGACCACGGGGAACGCCAGCAACGTCACCGTCACGGTGAACAGATGAAGACGCGGTGAGCCCTGAGTCAGTGCGAGTCGGTGACAGGGATATCCTCTTCCGGCTCGCACCTGCGCAGGCTCGAGAGCACATTCGTGGCCCGGTCAGGGAACAACCCGTCCCGCCACACGCGCACCGGCTCCGGCGAGATGCGGGGGTCTTCGAGGCGCACGCGAATGTGGGTGTCAGCAACTTTTACCACGATCCCGGCCACCCCAGCCGGGACGGCAGCCTCATACAGCGGATCGTCGGATGCACACAGCGGATCGGCTCGACGAACGAAAACAACGCGTTCACCGACGCGGAACTCCTGCGGATTCAATGCAGCGCTCGCTCCTGGGCCGGGCAGGTTTGGCTCACTCCGATGAAGACACGGGGGTACCCGGTAGCCCGTGCAGTTCTTCGTCACGACGCTGCGCAGGTACTGCAGCCACAAGGGCGTCGCGTTGAGCACCGGTGAGACGACCATCCTCAAAACCGGCCTGGATGGAGAGTCCAATCTTCTCCCAGCTCCACGAGGGCTTGTCGTAGACCTGACGGGGCATGCGCCAGGCGTTCACGATGTCGGTCGCGCTCTCCATGAGGTCGTGAGGAGAAGCCTTGGGCTCAGCCCAGATCGCGTGATGTGGCGCACTGTTATGCTCGCTGATAGCCCACTTCACCGAATCATCTCGGCCGGCCCGGGCAAGAAACTGAGCGATCTCGGGGTTGAACTTGCTGGTATCGCCCTCAAAATCGTGTTCGCTGTAATCCTGTCCGCGCAGAGCACCGATACGACGGATCGCGTCGGTATGCTCGAGCGTTTCCTTGATGAAAAGCTTCAATTCCTGGGGAGTGGCCTTCTGCCAGGCCGGGTTTGGGGACCTGGCCTGGGTCACAGCAGGCATGAGAACGCCAAAAATGTCGTTCGTTCGCGCGTCGATCGAACGACCGTCGAGTGCCACGGCCTTGCAGTGATCGGCGATAAGACGCGAAGCGGGTGAACGGGACCCTTCCGGGGTAACATACTCGGCCCGAATCGGACCGAGCGGAACGGTCGGTTCGTGTGAGGCGGGCAAGCGCTGCCCGTGCGGTCGCGACAGAGCAGAAGACAACGTAAGGGACATAGCCTGAAACTCGGGTCGGGCTGGCGCGAAGTCGTCGGTCGGTACGAGGCGTACCCCCTGCGCTGGTGGAGCAGGCACCTGCTCTCCAGGGGACATGACCCAGGCTGTACCGGTCAGCGAAAGGGGTGGAAGCCTGTTCATCGAGTCGGGTCCCTGCTTTCTCCGCACACAACGGTGTCGGGGACAGG
>JAJXVI010000322.1 GCA_021782195.1 bacterium
GTGTGACGGCCGCCTTCGTCCTTGCTCAGCACATACACTTCGGCAGTGAATCCGGTGTGCGGCTTGATGGAGCCGGGCTTTGCAAGCACCTGTCCGCGCTCGATGTCCTTACGGTCGACGCCACGGAGAAGGAGTCCTACGTTGTCGCCTGCGCGTCCTTCGTCAAGGATCTTGCGGAACATCTCGACGCCGGTAACGACGGTCTTCTTGACTTTGTCCTGGATACCGACGATCTCGACTTCTTCGCCAGTCTTTACGATGCCGCGCTCAACGCGTCCGGTTGCGACGGTGCCGCGACCGGTAATCGTGAAGACGTCTTCCACGGGCATCAGGAACGGCTTGTCTATCGGACGCTCGGGAAGCGGAATGTAGTTGTCGACTGCGTCGGCGAGTTCCCAGATGCGTCCGCACCACTTACAGTCACGTGCACCGCAAGCGCAGTTGAGGGCCTGCAGGCCGGAACCCTTGATGATGGGGAGATCGTCGCCCGGGAAGCCGTACTGGGTGAGGAGTTCACGCAGTTCAATCTCAACGAGCTCGATCAGTTCGGGATCGTCGACCTGGTCGACCTTGTTCAGGAAGACCACGATGTAGGGAACGTTAACCTGACGGGCCAGAAGGATGTGCTCGCGAGTCTGTGGCATAGGGCCGTCTGTTGCGGCCACAACCAGGACGGCGCCGTCCATCTGGGCTGCACCCGTGATCATGTTCTTGATGTAGTCGGCGTGGCCCGGGCAGTCCACGTGCGCATAGTGGCGGCCACTGGTCTCATACTCAGCATGATAGATGGCGATCGTGATTCCACGGGCCTTCTCTTCAGGGGCTGCGTCGATTTCGTCAACCTTGAGTGCCTTGCTGCCGCCGGCCTTGGCGAGGCAGTTCGTGATTGCCGCTGTCAGGGTGGTCTTGCCATGATCGACGTGACCGATCGTACCGATGTTCACGTGTGGCTTTGTGCGCTCGAACTTCTGTTTCGCCATTTTCTACCTCCTACTTGTGATCGAGAAAGATTTTCTGGTATTCACGCCTGCCTCGTGCGGGAGACTGCGCGCAGCCCCGTTTGAGCGAGCGTGAAAGTATAGTCGCGCCCTTAGAGGCGATTGATGATTTCCTCGGCAAGGTTACGTGGCATCTCTTCGTAGCGGGCGAATTCCATTGAGTAGGTGCCGCGGCCCTGGGTGGCACTGCGAAGGTCGGTGGCGTAGCCGAACATGTTGGAGAGTGGAACGAAGGCGCGGATGACTTGGGTTCCCGGCACATTCATTTCCATCCCCTCGATTTTACCGCGTCGACCGTTGAGATCGCCGATGACGTCTCCCATGTAGTTTTCGGGAACGACGACCTCGACTCGCATGATGGGTTCTTTCAGATAGCAGTCTCCGCGGCCAAGGGCATCCTTGAGGGCCATGCTACCGGCAATCTTGAACGCAATTTCCGAGGAGTCGACTGGGTGGAACGAACCGTCGAGGAGTGTGGCTTTAAGGTCGACGACCGGGTAGCCGGCCAGCCGGCCGGAGTCGAGGGCATCGTGGATGCCGGCCTCCGTAGGCTTGACGTACTCTTTTGGGACTGTTCCACCAATAATCTTGCTTTCAAAGACGAACCCGCTGCCGGGTGGGAGCGGCTCGACTTCGATAACGACGTGGCCATACTGGCCTCGTCCACCGGTCTGCCGCACGAAGCGCCCTTCCCCGCGAGCGTTACGACGAATTGCTTCTTTGTAGGCGACCTGGGGCTTTCCAACGTTGGCAGCCACATTGAACTCTCGGAGGAGGCGGTCGACGATGATTTCGAGGTGGAGCTCGCCCATCCCGGAGATGATCGTCTGGCCGGTCTCTTCGTCGGTACGCATGCGAAAGGTCGGGTCTTCTTCAGCCAGTTTGGAAAGGGCGATCCCGAGCTTGTCCTGGTCGCCACGTGTCTTGGGCTCGATGGCTACCGAGATGACCGGTTCGGGGAAGACAATGGACTCGAGGACGACCGGGCTCTTCTCGTCGCAGAGTGTGTCTCCGGTCTGTGTCTGCTTGAGGCCTACGCAGGCGGCGAGGTCACCAGCACCGATTTCGGTGATGTCCTCGCGGTGGTCGGCATGCATTCGCACGATGCGGCCAATGCGCTCGCGTTTGCCTTTTGTCGCGTTGTAGACCGTGCTTCCCGCTTTGATACCGCCCGAGTATACGCGGAAGTAGGTGACCTTACCCACGTACGGGTCGGTGGCAATCTTGAAGGCAAGGGCTGAAAAGGGCTCGTCGAGCGATGCGCTGCGCTGGGCCGTAGTTCCGGTGTCTGGGTCGATGCCGAGTACGGGCGGAACGTCAAGCGGGGAGGGAAGGTAGTCGACAACGGCGTCGAGCAGACGCTGAACACCTTTGTTCTTGATAGCGGATCCGCAGAGCACGGGAACCATCGCGCAGTTGATCGTGGCGGTTCGTACCGCGCGTCGAATCATCTGCGGGGTGATCGGCTGCTCGTCGAGGTAGAGGGTCATGAGCTCGTCATCAAACTCGGCGGCTGCTTCGATGAGGTTGCGGCGAAACGCTTCTGCCTGGAGCCTCATCTCGTCAGGGATTTCCTGGTCGGAAACGCGTGTGCCGAGGTCGTCGAGGTAGAAGGTGGCCTTCATTTCGATAAGGTCGATGACCCCGGCGAAGTCGGCTTCGGCTCCGATCGGGATCTGCAGCGGTACGCCGTTTGTTCCGAGGATGGAGCGCATACGGTCGACGCAGCTGTAGAAGTCTGCGCCGGTCCGGTCCATCTTGTTGACGAAGGCAAGTCGCGGGACGCGGTACTTGTTGGCCTGTCGCCAGACGGTCTCTGTCTGGGGTTGTACGCCGGCGACGGCGCAGAACAGCGCAACAACGCCGTCGAGGATGCGAAGACTACGCTCGACCTCTACGGTGAAGTCGACGTGGCCAGGGGTGTCGATGATGTTGATCTTGCAATCGCGCCACTGACACGTGGTGGCGGCTGACGTGATGGTGATGCCGCGTTCCTTTTCCTGTACCATCCAGTCCATCGTTGCTGCACCTTCGTGCACTTCACCGATTCGGTGGACGCGGCCAGTATAGAAAAGAATGCGTTCCGTTGTCGTCGTTTTGCCTGCGTCGATGTGGGCGGCGATTCCGATATTTCTGGTATTTTTCAGTTCTGTCGCCGTGGCGAGCATTGTTAGCACCTGGCTTTCGGCTGGGAGTTACCCCGGATTTCTTGTTGTGGCTTCGTTCTCGGACCGTTGCTGCGCCAAGAGTTCCGGAGCAGGTGCCGAGATAGACTCGGCACCCCCTTGCCGAGTTGACCTACCAGCGATAATGGGCGAAGGCCTTGTTTGCCTCTGCCATCTTGTGAGTATCTTCGCGCTTCTTGCACGATTGGCCGGCGCCTTGCGACGCGTCGATCAGTTCGGTGGCGAGGCGTTCGGTCATTGTCTTTCCTGGCCGCTTGCGGGCGTAGCCCACGAGCCACCGCATTCCGAGGCTCATCCGACGGTCTGTGCGGACTTCCATCGGCACCTGATAGGTCGAACCGCCGACTCTGCGAGGTCGTACCTCGACGAGGGGCATGGCGTTTTCCAGTGCCTGATTGAAGATTCGCAGCGGGTCTTTTCCTGTGCGCTCTGCGATCGTGTCGAGTGCACCGTAGAAGATGCGCTCGGCCAGGCTTTTCTTGCCTTTGAGCATCAGCTTGTTGATGAAGCGTGCAACCGTGACGTCGTGGTAGACGGGGTCGGGCAGGATCGGTCTCTTGGGGACGGGTCCCTTTCTTGGCATCGGGTTGCCTCCTCGCAATTCATGTTATACGTATGGATGCGTCGTCGACCGTCTTGTGGCGGCAGTCGACCGCGGTCGACGAGCAGAACGAGCTACTTCTTGCCGCCCTTGCCCTTTGTGACCGGGGCAGCTCCGGGCTTCGGACGCTTGGTACCGTACTTTGAGCGGCTTTGCTTGCGGTTGACCACGCCCTGCGTATCCTGTGTACCGCGCACGATGTGGTAACGGATACCAGGCAGGTCCTTGACTCGGCCGCCGCGGATCAGCACAACCGAGTGTTCCTGGAGATTGTGACCGACACCGGGAATGTAGGCGGTCACTTCTACCCCGTTGGTAAGGCGCACACGGGCGACCTTTCGCAGAGCCGAATTCGGCTTCTTGGGGGTGATTGTGCGAACCTGGGTGCACACGCCGCGTTTCTGGGGAGCACCAGGGATGGCAAACTGCTTCAGACGCAGGGAATTGTACGAGACTCGCATGGCCGGCGCCTTGCTCTTGACTGCAAGCTTTGTACGGCAATTTCGAAAAAGACGGTTTATGTTCTGCATGAAAAATGGCCCCTTTCTCCAC
>JAJXVI010000323.1 GCA_021782195.1 bacterium
GCCACGGGACACAGCCTCACGGCGGGCATCGCCACCCTGCCGGCCATCCAGGTCTTCCTCAGCATGGCCCGCCGGGACATCCCGCTGGAGACCATCTACAGGGAGATCAACCGGAAGGTCCACCAGATGATGCCGGTGGAACGGTTCGTGTGTTTGCTGTTGCTGCGCCTGGATGCCCACAGCGGAACCCTGACGGTGCTGAATGCCGGGCTGCCGGAGGCGATCCTCTGCACCCCGGATGGCCGGCGCCGGACCTTCGCCAGCCGGAACCTGCCCGCGGGCATCCTGTCCCACTCGGATACGCCAGTCGTCGAGACGGTGGCCGTAGCCCCGGGCGGACGGCTCCTGGCCATCACGGATGGCGTCCTCGATGTCTTCCTTCAGTTCGGCGATCCCGGCCAGAACTTCGGGCGTGTCCATGCGAAAGCGCAGCGCGCCGAGCGGGCGGGTCCGGGCCCGGATCGAGGCGCCCGTCGGGGCGGCCTTCGTGTTTCGGGCGGAGGGACAGGATCTGCGGAGGACGCTGACGGGTGGCAAGGCCGAGACGGTCATTCGGGTCGAGTGCAATGCGGTCGCGAAGGTCAAGCGTGTTGCGGTTGGAGTCGTTGAGCTGGTCCGGGAAAAGCCAGGGACGCAGTGCCTCTGGAACGACCGGTGGATCGACACGCGGCGGTTTGCGGACGGACAGCCAGACGTCGCTGTCCTGCTCCTCCTCGGCTCTGTGAGCACGAGGCGCGAGATAGCAGCCCTCGTGCACGGGAAGCTCGTCAAGCCAGATGACGTCACCCCCGTGAAGAGCGTATTCCTCGATAGTCCGAGTGGTGCGCGTACGCAGGCGCGTAATCTCGCGCAGGAAGGTAAAGAGATTGATAGCGCGCTCGCGACTGTTTGACACGACGTTCAGTCCAATTTCACTAGGCTTGGCCAGGGCCACGTGCGCACGAAAACTTGGGCACACGGAAACCCCCGTCACGCCGAGGTCGGCACGACATGCTCAGGAGGCGAACTTCTCGACAGGTCACGGAATCTCCTGTTGGTGTGGGGCATCCCGCAGTGGTGACATCGCGAAAAAGAGAGTCCGGACTCACCGTGCGGCAATGGCCGGAGAAGGAAATGTTCGGTCGGTCGCCAATTCCCATCGCTATACAAAAACTGTACAGAAAGCAGACAGCCGATGAAAGACGTACAGGGGCAATCAGACCATCGCGGGGTCGCGATTCAGCGGGTTGGCGTGAAGGGCGTCCACCTGCCATTTCTGGTCAAGGAAAAAGACAACGGTTTTCAGTCCGTCCTGGGTAATGCAACACTTTCGGTTGATCTTCCCCACCAGTACAAAGGGACCCACCTCAGCCGCTTCATCGAGATCCTGCACGACTGGAGCCGCCGTCCGATCAGCACGCTCGAGTTACGCAACATCCTCGATGTGACGCGCGAACGTCTTGACGCGGACCGAGCGCATCTTCGTCTCGGGTTCAAGTTCTTCGTGGCGAAAAAAGCGCCTGTAAGTGGCATTCCTCAACTGATGGACTACGACGTGGAGTTCGCAGCAACGGTTGACGGATCCCGGACCGAGTTGACCGTCGGGGCCGACGTGCCGGTCACCACGCTCTGTCCTTGCTCGAAGACCATCTCCCGCTACGGGGCCCACAACCAGCGTAGCGTGGTACGACTTCGGGTGCGCTTCACGGAAGGGCAGTTCATATGGGTTGAAGATCTTATTCGCACCGTGGAAGCACTGGGATCTTGCGAACTCTTTCCTCTCCTGAAACGTGAGGACGAAAAATATGTGACGGAGCGCGCCTACGAAAACCCGAAATTCGTCGAAGACGTGCTTCGTGACGTCGTTGTCGCAATGAGGAACGAGATCCGGGTGCAGTGGTTTGAAGTCGACGTGGAGTCGATGGAGTCAATCCACAACCACAACGCCTTTGCCTGGCAACAGGAAGCGTGCGCAGTCAAGCCCGTTGACGAGACCGCACGGGCCGGGTCGGAAAAAAATCTCGAACCGGTAACGACGTCAAGCGACTGACGCGTGGCGCCGAAGACGCGCGCGAAGGGAATCGACGGTTGTCGCGTCGGGCTGAGCCGTCGTGCCCCCCGTCCTTTTCCTCTCACGCGTGTCCTGCCAGAGTTTCGAAACTCCGGGATTGACTCGCAGATGAATGCGCTGCGACGCTTTCAAATCTGCGGGGTCACGAGCGATATCGCCGCTTCGACCCCGGCGCCTTCCAGCCAGTACACGTTGTCTTCCTCGAAACAACGGGGGGCATTGACACCATCTCCTCCGATCACAAACCGCGTGCTCGCGTGTGCACGCGCGAGGTCCTGTAGGGCCGGTGCGGCTTCCTGCAGTGTGCACGTCCGCTTGAATGACAGGCACGCCGCTGGAGGTGCAAGCAGCCGACAGGCACGTTCGACTTCGGAGACCGGAATTGCAGGGCCAAGAAAAAGCACCGGAATGCGGGTCCGTTCCAAAGAAAGAGCCAGGCAGAGAATTCCCAGATCGTGACGTTCCGGCGCCACGCAAGCCACCACGACCGGGCGCTGGGCACGTTCCCGTCCCCTCCTGCAAGTCTCGATTGCTTGCAGCAAACGCAGGCGGAACGCGTCCGACAGCAGATTCTCCGCGCCCACGCTCATCTGACCGCAATCCCATGCCAGTCCGATCCGCTCGAGGAGGGGGCGCAGAACGGTGCAGAACGTCAGTTCCTCGCCCATCGTGTCACAACAGTCTTCGATCAGTTGACGGACCCGGTCACTCTCAAAACTGCAGGCGGCCGCTTCGAGCTGGTCCTGAAAGTCGGCGACCCGGGACGGGAAAGGTCCGCGTTCGCCCGACGGTTGCGGCGAGCGAGCGGACGGGCGAGCGCCCGCGCGCACAACCTCGTCGGATTCCGCCAGCAGTGCCGAGCGGCCCAATGCGGCCACTTCTCCGATGCTGTATCCCGCGCACAGATAGTTTCGCACACGCTTGAGGACCGCGAGGTCGTCGTCGGTGTAGAGTCGATGCCCTCCCGGACCTCGCACGGGGCAGAGCAGCCGATGGCGACGCTCCCAGGCACGAAGTAGCAGAGGGGAATAGCCTGTCAGGCGGGTGATGGTTGCGCTCTTGTAGAGCGTAAGGGGAAGGGGCTGTGCGCGAACGTCTTCAGTGCGCACCGGAATCCACGCGTCGGCGTTCGCTCGTTCGTCGCTTCCCGGCATGCGCGGTTCTCGGGTGGAGTCAGTCATTGCTGCATGAGAGCAAAGAGCGCACTTCGGCTCGCAAGCTCCTCCACCGAGGAAGCGCCCGTCACGTGGCCCTCGTCGACGAGGTACAGGCGGTCGCAATTTCGGAGCGTACTCAAACGGTGCGCCACGATGATGATGGTTTTCTGGCCTCTCAGGCGTTCGAGTGCCTCCAACACCACACCTTCCGTCAGCACATCGAGGTTGCTTGTCGGTTCATCGAGCACGAGCACCTCCGGGTCGTGATAGAGCGCACGTGCCAGGCAGAGTCGCTGACGCTGGCCCGCGCTGAGATTCACGCCTCTGTCCCCGACCTCGGTCGCATAGCCGTGAGGGAGGTCGTGCTCGATAAAATCGGCAATCCCCGCCTGCCGTGCCGCTCGTTCGACCGCCTGACGGTTGATCCGAGCGGGAAGTTCGCCAAACGCGATGTTGTTCAGAATAGAGTCCTCGGAAAGCACGAGGTCTTGCGGCGCGTATCCCACCATCTCCATCCAGCCTCTCACGTTGTCCTGACTCAGCTCAACACCGCCCACTTCCACAGATCCTTCCTGCAGTGACAACAGTCCCAGTAAAATGTCGAGCAGCGTGGTCTTCCCTGCCCCCGTGCGCCCCACGATGCCGACCACGCTCGCGCGCTCGATTTCGATGTCGACACCGTCCAGAACGGGACGAGGCGGAAGAGAGTCGGAGGGGGTGGACGCCGACGTCCGCAGCGTTTCCTGCGCACGGTCGGCTCGGTCACGCGCGACGCTCGGGGGATAGGAAAAGTGTGCGCCTCGAAAACGAATGGTCTGCCAGTCCTTCGGCAGAGGATCCGCGCTGTTGGAGGCTGGTCGGAGCGGCTCGCCAAGCACGTCTACCGCCCTGTCTAGCACGGGACGAAAGAAACGAATGCGCGTGATGGTGAGGAAGACGTCGTGGACGGCCGGAATCAGGCGATAGCCCGCCATCGCGTAGAGGCCGAGCATGGGGAGCAACTCAGGTGCGCGGCCGGTCCGCAGCAGGTAAAGGGTCAGGGCGATGATCCCTCCAAAGGCGACAAGTTCCAACACGTGCCGCGGAGTGTGCCCGAGTCCAACCAGATCG
>JAJXVI010000324.1 GCA_021782195.1 bacterium
GCGGTGACTCCATCCTGACGTTGCAGGTCGTCTCCCGCGCGCACGATGCGGGGATTGCGATCCGCGTCAGCGATTTCTTTGCTCGTCAGAGCGTACGCGAACTGGCCAGGGCGTTGCAGCCGGCGATGGGCGCCTCCGAGGCCGAGCCGTTTGCGGGGGATGCGCCGCTCCTTCCGATCCAGCGCTGGTTTTTCGCGCAGCGTTTCCCCGAACCGCACGTGCACAACCTCGCCTTCCTGCTGGAAGTGACCCGGGACTTCGACGCGCACGCTGCGGAGCGGGTCGTCGAGCACCTCGTGGCGCACCACGACGCGCTCCGTATGCGTTACCGCAAGGTCGGCGACGGGTGGGTGCAGACGTGTGCGCCGCAGGAGACGCACCGCGTCTTCTGGGTTCGCGACGGCGCGTCGCTCGAGGCTGACATTGCGGACGTGCACCGCTCGTTCGATCTCGAGCACGGTCCCCTGATCCGCTTTGTGTACTTTCCTCGCCAGGCAAGGCTGCTCATCGCCGCCCATCATCTCGTGGTCGACGGAGTCTCCTTCCGGGTGATCCTCGACGACTTCCGGGGGGTGTACGTTTGCCTCCGCCGCGCGCAACCGGTGCGTCTTGCGCGTCGCACCACGCCGTTCGGCGAGTGGGGACGGCGGCTCGAAGCGTGGGCGGGGGGCGAAGCGCTGCGCGCTCAGCTGCCTTACTGGCAGTCGGTGGTGGACCAGGTCCGTCCGCTGCCCGGCGCGTCGGACGGCGTGCCCAACCTCGTCGGATCGCTTGCGGTGGAGGAGGGAGCCCTGACGGACCGCGAGACGGATCGGCTGCTGTCGTGTGCAGCAAGTCCGGTCGATCTGCTGCTGGCGGCTGTGGCGTCGGCGGTCTGCGCCTGGACGGGCGAGCGGTCGCTGGTGCTCGACGTCGACGCTCACGGACGAGACGCGGGGCTGTTCGAAGGGGTCGACCTGTCCCGTACCGTCGGATGGTTCACCGCGGTGTACCCGCTGGCGGTGCGACTGCCGGAGGAGGACGACGGACGCGCCCTGGTGGAGCAGGTGCGCGCGCAAAGGATGGCGGTGCCTTCGGGAGGTGTGGGGTGGGGCGTTGCGACGACGATGGCCGGGCAGGTCGGGAGCGACCTGGCGTCGTCATGGATCTCGTTCAACTACCTCGGCCGCTTCGAGGCGGCAGCCGAGGGGGAACCGTTTGTGGGCTTCGCGTCAGAGTCGGCGGGGCTGGGCTTTTGTCCGCTGCAGCGTCGCATGCACCCTGTCGAAGTGGTGGCCGTGATTTTCGGGGGACGATTGCGCATCTCGTGGTCGTACAGCCGCGACCTGCACGATGCGAGGACCGTGCGGCGCCTGACCGACGACAGCCTCGAGCGGTTGCGGCGCCTGACCGAAGTCGTTGCGACCCGGTGACCCTGCTCGCAGGGGAAGGCCAGACGGGAGAAGAAGATCCGTCGCCAAACGTGCTTCAAGACAGCCTGCCGGCGGGTTTTTCCGCCAGATTTTAACGTGCTGCGAGGGAAGAATACGAGCTGCTGGCTCGACGCTGGAGGCGAAAATGACCGATCATTATCGCGTTGTCGTGAACGACGAGGAGCAGTACTCGATCTGGCCGGAGTACAGGGAGAACGCTCCGGGGTGGCGTGACGCCGGCAAGAACGGTACGAAAGAGGAGTGCCTGTCCTGGATCAACGAGGTGTGGACCGACATGCGGCCCCTGAGCCTGCGTCGTGCCATGGAGAGCCAGGCGAAGGGAGATCTGGCGTGGACGAACTCGTGAGGATGCTCTCGCAAGGCGACCATCCGGTGGTGGCCTCGCCTGGCAACAAGGCGACCTGGGCCGGGTTGAGGGATCGGATCGACATCGGGGTTGTGCACGTGCGCTTTGTGGAGACGCAGACCGAGGTGGCCGTGCGCCTGTTGCGCGACGCCTGCGACTTCAGCCTGCTCGATTTCGAGAATGGGGCGGGGCAAGCCCACCTCGTGGGTACGCTGACGCTGAATGACGTGCCGGTGCGGTGTGTTGCTGACGTTTCGCTGCCGTCGCTGGCGGGGAACGGCCACCTGGAGCCGCAGGAACTCCACACTCAACCTCCTCGCCTGGCGGGGAGGGGAGCGTCGGCCTGACGGCCCGGATCTGCCGAGGTGCAACTCTATTCCCTGATCCGTCAGGCTTCGCCGAGAGTTCTCAGACAGATCCTCTCCATGTCCGTCATCTCGGGCGTGGCAAGCGTCGCCCTGCTGGCCATGGTCAACCAGGCCAGTGGCCGCATGGGCGCGCAACTGCAGCATCCGTCGCTGTCGTCGCTGATCCTCTACTGTATTGCGTTCTTTGTTTTTTTTGTCGCTGACCGCTACGCGCTTTCTCGCTCCGCCACGCTGATGGAGGATCTGCTCAAGCGTCGGCGCCTGCGGGTCGTCGATCGACTTCGGCGCGCGGACCTTTCGGTTATCGAGCGCATTGATCGCGGTGAGCTCTACACGAAGGTCTCCCAGGAGCCCAACCAGATTTCGCAGACCTTCCAGTACATCGTCAATGCGATGCAGCAGGTGGTCATGCTCGTCTTCTGCCTGACCTACATCGCGTGGGTCTCGCTGGCCGCCTTCATCGTCATCATGGGCGCCGCTGCGGTTCTCGTATCGGTCTACCAGCGCCTGCGGCGCCGCCTTGATCCGGCCATGGGCGAGGTGATGATGAGCGAGGCGGAAGTGGTGCACAACCTTGACGACGTCATCGACGGATTCAAGGAAATTCGCATCAACAGTCGCAAGAACGACGGCCTGTTTCAGAATCTCGAAAGCGTCTCCGAGATGTCGCGCAAGCAGAAAGTTTCGGTGGCGGAGATTTCGGTCATCGTCATGACCTACGGCAACCTGTTCCTGTACGCCTTGCTGGGGGCGGTGGTCTTCGTCTTGCCGCACTACGTTGCAGGTTTCAGCGGAACCGTGACCAAGATGACCGCAGTGACCCTGTTCGCCGTGGGACCGCTCACCTATGTGGTCACTGTCGCCCCGTTGATGGCACGCGCCAACCTTTGCCTTCAGAATCTCTCCGATCTCGAGGAGCGATTGGGTGTGATTCCCGATGCGCACTCGCTCGAGCGGGCGCGAGAATACGGACAGCGCTTCTCGGAATTTTGCTCCATCGACTTTGCGGGAATCTCCTACACCTACCACGAGGAGAACGGCATGCCGTCCTTCAGTCTCGGTCCTCTTGATGTGAGCATCAAGCGTGGCGAGGTGATCTTCCTCGTCGGTGGCAACGGGAGCGGAAAGTCGACCCTGCTCAGGCTCTTGACCGGTCTGTATGCCTGCGATACCGGCACTGTCAAGATCGATGGTCTGCTCCTCGAGCCGGAGACGCGTGGCGGCCAGAGAGAGCTGTATTCGTGCATCTTTGCCGACTTTCACCTGTTCGACCGATTGTACGGCATGTCGGACGTTGAAGTGCCGCGCGTGACCGACATTCTCAAGAAGATGCAGCTCGATCGCAAGGTGACCTTCCAGGACGGGCGGTTCTCGACGCTCAACCTCTCGACGGGCCAGCGCAAGCGACTCGCGCTGGTGGAGGCGCTTCTCGAGGACAAACCGATCCACGTCTTCGACGAGTGGGCCGCGGACCAGGACGTGCACTTTCGACGCATCTTTTATGAAGAGATCCTGTCGGAACTGAAGGCAGCAGGCAAGACAATCATCGCGGCCACCCACGACGACCGTTACTGGCATCTTGCCGACCGCCTCATCCGGCTTGACGCAGGTCTCCTGGTGGACGAGGTGTCTGGGGAGAAAGGAACCGTGCAATGAACGCCCGCTACGACGATGAAGAAGATGAGGACGAGACCGGGTACGAAGAGCGGAAGTTCCGGTATACGCGGCTCAAAATCGCCTTCGCGCTCTTCCTCGTTGCGTTTGTTCTCCTGTGGCGCCGTATCGTGATTCCAGTGGACGCCGGTCAGGCCGGTGTTCTTTTTCGCCGATTTTTCGGTGGTGTGGTCCTCAACCACGTCTACGGCGAGGGGCTGCATATCATTGCGCCGTGGGACAGCATGACGATCTACGACATGCGCATCCAGGAAGTGCCCATCGACTACACCGTGCTGACCGCCAGTGGTCTGTCCATCAAGCTGCGCCTGTCGCTCCGTTTCCACCCGGAGCACGACACGCTGGCGTATCTGCACGACACCATCGGTCCGGGCTACGTCCAGAAGGTCGTGATCCCCGTCGTGCAGTACGGTGTGCGAACGGTCGTGGGTGCCTACTCCATCGACGAAGTGTACGCCAACAAGGACGACATGCTCAGAT
>JAJXVI010000325.1 GCA_021782195.1 bacterium
CGCCATCGGGGAACTGGGCTACCTGGCCGCCGTCAAACGCGACCTGCAGGGCCTTAGAAGTTGTGGAAGTATCCCGCCTGCCCCCCGCTCAACGCGTACCCGGGCGCAACGTTGATCCACTGCCCCGTCACGAAGAAGCCTGCCGTCGGACTCGTCCACTTGCGATACGTGAACATCCAGGAGGAACTTCGCTGCGAGACGGTCGGGGGCAGAGAAACAACCAGGCTGCCCAGATATGCCTCGCGGCCCCACCCGTAGGTAACCGACGCGCGCATGTCGCCTTCGTTGTCGTATCCGACTGCGACCGAGTTGGACTGGCTCCCCACGTTTCCCGGATTCGAGGTGTTCCAGAAATGGCGAAACTCGACGTTGAACTGCCCAAAATACTGGGTGCTGCCGCCGGAGTAGAAGAAGTCCTGTCGATGATCCTGATGATACCAGATGTTCGTGAGCCCCGCAGTCAATACCGTGGACCTTTTCGGTCCCACTTTGAAATTAAAATCCTGGTCGACGCGAAATCGTGGAGTCCACTGCGAATTCGTGCTCGTACTCACGGCGGTGTAGGTAAAGAACCAGGGATTCCAGTCCTTGTACGCGCCTGCCACCCCCAGCACGGACGCGCCTTCACCGTTTCCCGAGCGGTTCGTACCCTGCAGTTGCACAAACCAGGTGCCCGTGTCAAATTTCTGGTAACGGTTGTAACCCAGCGCGGTCCACTCTCCCTGACGCTGGGTCAGCGAATCGTACTCCAGGTAGAACTCCTCCGTGCGCGGACGCTCGGGAGTCACCGGCAACCCGGTCCCGTCGGGGATGGGAGGCGGCCCGCCGCGCTGCGAACGCGGCAGGGGTGAAGGCGCCGGCGTCGCCCCAGCCGGGGACGGACCCGAGGGAGCCCCTGAAGAGGAACTGGCGGCCATCACAGGCACCGGCAACGACGCGGGAACAAGAGTCGGGTATGGCCCGGGCGCGCACGCATCCCTCGTGGCGGTGGTCGCAGGAGACGCAGCACGAAGCGGGGCGGCAAGGACAGGCGATATTGCAAACGCCACCAGCGTCAGCACAGTCAACAACAGGCGCGGCGACGCAGGGGCGTACCTGTCGAAAGTTCCCCGCATGCGTCGCGCGAGCGGGGCATGAACGGCTCGCGTCAAGCACATCGTCCGACGTATCGGTCTGTCCGCTGAATGTGCGCTCATACCTCACGTGCTTCTCCAGGAAACACGCGTCCCCTGCCCGACACGCGCACGGCAATCGGTCAGTCGTCGTCACGGTGGTCACGTGGCGCGAAATGCCACCCGTGGACCCGATCCCCAAACAGGCCTTCCCCTCATCGGAAAACAACAGTTCGAGCAAGACCGGGCTGAAATTCAAACGCAACTGAACAGGTCAATACGGTCTTCGCCCGAATTTCTCGTACCTGGGAACTTTTCGCGAGACTCGACAGTCTGCTAGAATACAACGTCTGGAGGAATTACAGTGAAGAAGTCAATTGTTGCCTGCCTGCTGGCAGTCCTGCTGCTCACCGTGGCTGCCCCGATTACGGCCCACGCAGCCCCCGCCACCGGCACGAAGACGTCCGCCGGGTGCAAGCCCTGCGGTCCGCACTGCAAGTGCACCACCGATCACGCAGCCGCTGCCCACTGTCCAAAAAACTGCGGATGCGCACCGCATGGCATGAAGGGGTGCAAGCCGCACGCCATGGCCGGATGCAAGCACTGCAGTCCGCACTGCAAGTGCACCACCAACCGAGCTGCCGCCGCTCATTGCGCCGCGCACTCCGGCAAGTGCTGTACCTGCAGGATGAAGCCACACGCAATGAACGGTTGCAAGCCCTGCGGTCCGCACTGCAAGTGCACCACTGACCACGCAGCGGCCGCCCATTGTCCGAAAACCTGCGGATGCAAGCCCGCAGCACACGCCCCGTCCACCCGCAAGTAACGTTCGGCTACGAGCCCAGGGTGGGCTCGTCAACCGTGGGATCCACGCACACGGGGTCGAACACCCGCACGTCGTGGCTCTCGAGGAGGCTGACCTCCCCCCCGTTTGCAGGCAACTGCGCATCCCGCAACCGATTCAAAGGTTTGGAGGACGCGCGCAGCACTGCCAGGGGGGAGGTCAGCCTTTTTGCGCAACGATTCACGGAGAATTGCAGGATCTTGGTGACGGGTGCGAGATATTGAGAGGCACTTCATCCCTGGGAGGACCTCGTGCGCGAATCCATCTCCGCCCCCTTCCCTGCCATCGGCCTGTCGGCCCGTGCGGAAGCCCTGAAACCATCAAGCACACTTGCAGTGACCGCAAAGATCAAGACAATGGTCGCGGCCGGCGTCGACGTAATCGGCTTCGGCGCTGGCGAACCGGATTTCGACACGCCGGCCCATATCCGGCAGGCAGCCATCCTGGCCATCGAAAGCGGTCGAACCCGCTACGAACCCACACCCGGGACCATGGAAGCACGCAGCGCGGTGGCACGCTACATGAACCGACGACACGGCTTTGACGTGGATGCGCGCAACGTCATCATCAGCGTCGGAGGAAAGCACGCCCTGTACCTGGCCTTCATGGCGCTCATGAATGACGGCGACGAACTGCTTCTGCCTGCCCCGTACTGGGTGACCTATCCGGCCCAGGCACAACTTGCCGGGGGAACCGTGCGCATCATCCAGGGGCGTGTCGAAAACGGCTTCAAGATCACCCCGTCCGAGCTCGAAGCAGCCATCGGGCCACGCAGTCGCTTCCTCGTGATCAACTCTCCCAACAATCCGACCGGAACCATGTATTCCCCCGACGAACTGCGCGCACTGGCAGAAGTGGTGCTGCGTCACCCACGGCTCATCGTCTTCGCGGACGACATCTACGAGCGACTGGTCTACGGACCGCACCCGTTCGTGAGTTTCGCAACAATCCATCCCGAACTGGCGACACGCACCGTCACCTTCAACGGCTTGAGCAAGAGTTATGCCATGACCGGATGGCGAATCGGTTTTGCCGTTGCCGCCCCTCACGTCATCAAGGCAATGGATGCGCTGCAGGGGCAGATGACGTCGAACATCACGAGTTTCAACATGCCCGCCATCGTCACAGCGCTTGAGGGTCCTCAGGATGACGTCGAGAAGATGAGAGAAGCCTTTGCCTGCAGGGGCGCGCGTATGTACGAGCGTCTCTGCGCCATGCCTGGCCTGGCCTGCGCGCGCCCGGAAGGGGCCTTCTACGCTTTTCCCGATATCTCGGCGCTCCTCGGTCGACGCGACGAGATGGGGACCGAGCTCCGAAGCTCTAGCGACTTCGCGACATCCTTGCTTGAACAGGCGCGCGTCGCAGTGGTGCCAGGCGAGGATTTTGGGGCACCCACGCACATTCGACTCAGCTTTGCCACATCGCTGGAACGCATCAATGAAGGACTCGATCGTATGGAAGCCTGGATCTTGTCGCTGCGATAACCCCCGCGACACGTCAAAGGTCTCCGCGAAGAACGCACCAGGCGAAAACAGCGTCGTGGACCACACACCACCCCGCGAGGAAGAAGATGCCTCACGGGGCTTTGAGGAGCCCTGACAGAGGCGGCGAAAGCCGACAGACCGCCCCGCGAGAGGTCGCTTTTCTCGAGGGGCGGTCTGTCACAGATGATAGGATGGCGGAGCGGTACCGAGGCGCTTCTGCGTGATCGGCTTCAGGTCGACCTGCGCAATGCGCCACGCTCCATTGGCCAGAGCCAGGTCAGCGCGTCCGGCATAGACCGCCTCAAAGAGGCTTCCCCTGTAGACCAGACGGAGCTTTCCGCGGACGTGAAAGCGCACCAGATGGCGCCCACGGTCGAAGCAGCGCAGCTCCAGCACGGAAAAGCGCAGAATGGCGCGTGACCTGCGCACGAAGTAACTGTACGGGCAGGACTGCTGCACCGCAGGTCCCAGCAACGCATAAGCCGCCCGATAGCGATGACCGCGAATCGCGTCGAAAAAAGAGCGAGCCACAGCCTGGGGCGGAAACGTCGGCGCGGGGGAAGCGCGCACGCTCCGAGCGCACGTCCCCACGAGCAGAAAGGTGGTCGCAATGCACGCGACCATCGCGCCGCGGAGGCGGTTCATGGTCGCCGCGGGCAACGCCGCTTCCCTTCTCCTGAACACGAACTACTTTGCCGCGTTGTCGGCCTTCCGAACGGGCATCGGGTACTCGATGACCATTCGGCCATCCATGAAAATCTGCATCCAGTAGACACCCGGCTGATCGAATCGCATTCCGGTGATAAAGTTTACCGCCATGAACGGCTCCTCGCGAGTC
>JAJXVI010000326.1 GCA_021782195.1 bacterium
GGGCGGAAAGCTCGGCGTTGTGGCCTCGAAGGTCGGCGAGTTCGGCGAGGCGGGCGGAAAGCTCGGCGTTGTGGCCTCGAAGGTCGGCGAGATCGGCGAGGCGGGCGGAAAGCTCGGCGTTGTGGCCTCGAAGGTCGGCGAGTTCGGCGAGGCGGGTGGAAAGCTCTGCGTTGTGGCCTCGATGGTCGGCGAGTTCGACGAGACGCGCCGCGAGTTCCGCGTTGTGAGTGCGCAACCGGGCGAACTCGCCAAGCTGGCCCCGAAGCTCGTCTGTCTGTGCTCGGATGGCTTCGAGTTGCGTGGCGGCCGACGCTGCGGGATCGTCAGCCCGGGACACGGTCTCAGATCCCCTGTCGCCCTTTCCTCCCACACCCTCCTGGATTGCCTGACCGAGCGTGTCAAGTCGGTCGGCGAGCTTCTGCCCGGTCTCGGCCAGGGCGAGAAGGCGGCCGCCCAGGGTGCGCTCGAGGTTCGACGTGATCTCATCGAGCTTCAGCGAAAGAAGTTCCTCGATGTACGCTGCGAAGTCGACCTCGTCGAAGATGCGCACGTCAGTGTCGGGCTGCGACCGGTCTGCTGCGGATGGAGCGGCAATGTCGACGGGGCGGTCGCTGGACTTCTCCATTCGATCGCTGGTTCCGACGGGCTGCGAGCGGGACGTGTCCATCATCACGAGGGGTTTCGCGTGTGACTTCGTCTTATCCTTCGCGACTGCGCGACCCGAGATTTCTTGGGGTGGGGTGTGCGGGAGGGCGACGCGCGCGGACGGGAAACGTGGAGCAAAGGAAGTTGGAGCGACTGTTTCGAACTCGACCTGGGCTGATCCGTTCGCTCCCGGGCCGCTCCGGACACGGTCGGTGGACCCCGCCGCGCACCGAGCGATCCGGTCAGTCGAGCGCGGTTTTCTGCGACAGATTTGTTCAACCAGGCGCGTTACGTTTGCTGCCTGGCGCGAAGAGAGGATTTACGTGCGCTACGCTTTTCTCTGGGTCAGCCTGATAGTGACGCTGGGGCTGGGATTTTCCCTGACGGGATGCAGTCACAGGAAATCGGCTGTTTCCGCCTCAGACCTGACAGTGGCTGCCCTGGTGTCGTCGCCGCGTGCGCTTTCGGATGGCTATCTTCGCGTGCAGGGTGTGCCCGTGCTGTCCACCGCGACCGTCTACGATGGCGCCACGAATCCGCCGGGCGGCGACGGGACACCGCTGGTCTGTGCGGGCTTTGTCGATCCCCGAAACGTGACTGCGGGGATTCTGATGGCCTTTCACACGCAGCTCCCCATTCACCAGGTGCGTTGCGGGAGCGCGCACCTCTGCGCACTTCGCGGACGACTCGTGCACCTCTCCGCAGGCGGACACGTGGTTGACTTCATGAGGTCCAACGGGCTTGACCTGACGATGACCCATCCCGACGGGGAGGCGGTGGGGCAGGGGAGCGGGCCGTCGGAAGGCGCGTCTTCTCCTCTCTGCCTCTTGTGCGATCAGGATGCCCTTCTGGAGGCCGGAATCTCGTTCGGTCCCACTTCCGCGCCTTCCAGGGTGCCGGTACTGCTGATTCGTGGCCGTGCGTCCCCCGCTGTGGCCCCTGCGCGCGATCCTGGCGCTTCGCCGTCCCGGGCGGTTCGCGCGGGGACGTCCCCCGCGGGGAGTGGCGAGCCCTCCCCGGACGCAGGGAGGACCCCACCTACGGCGGATCGGGGCGAGCAGCCCCCGGCACGCGCGGACGCTACGCGCGAAACGACTACATCACAGGGAGGCCATCCATGACTGCAGAACGCGAACCAGGGGCCGAGCTCACGCACTCCATCCGGACACTGTGGCCGGATTCGGTGACCGCAGAGGGATTTGTTCCCTGGCGTGCGGGTGAGCAGGGGCAACAGACTTTTCTCAAGTTCACGCGCGAGGCCGCGGAGGTGTATCTGTTCGGCGGGCGAGGTGGCGTGGTGCACGCCGACCTGCAGCGACAGGTGATGCGTCTGACAAACGAAGGATGGGAACTTGCGGGTGAACTGCAGCTCACGTTTGACGGCACGGCGGAGCCTGAAATGGAGGCTCTTTTCGGGCCAGAGCAGTGTATGCTTGAACTGGGGGCGTCGCTGCTTCCGCTGGTGGACCCGTTCCAGAAAGCCCCACTCCTCGAGAAGTTACGCGACATCCGGCGGGAAGTGGCTCGTGACCTGGGGTTTGTTGCGCCTGGCGTGTCGGTGCGAGACAACCTCCAGCTCGACCCCGCGGACTACTGCATTCGCCTGCGCGGAGTGGCGGTCGCGCGGGGCCAGGTCTTTCTTGACCGACTGCTTGCGATGGGGAGCCAGGAGCAATTAGACGGCCTTCCGGGCTGGATGACGACCGATCCCGTGTATCATCTGCCGGCGCGATGGATTGAGTTCATCGAGCAGGAGCGCGCCGAGGCCGCCGGCTGCCTGTTGCTCGGAGCGCTGGCGGTCATGCTCACGCACATCCGTCAGGCGCTGACGTCGCACGCGCCGAGACTGCTCGGCCTTCAGGAGACCCACACGCTGCTGATGCGTTTGCGGCAGACGCATCCGATCGTGGTGGACGAGTTTCTGTCGAGCGTGGGGCGCGTGCGCAAGGTGCGTCACGTGCTTGCCGAACTGCTTGCGGAGGAAGTTTCGATTCGGGACCTGACGAGCATTCTCGAGGTGCTCGGCGACAATCTTGATACGCTCGACGACGTGGAAGCTTCGGTGGAACTCGCGCGGGGTGCGTTGGCGGGCGAGATCCTGGAACGCTGCACTGACCCCAGCGGGGCGGTGCGCGCCCTTCTCCTCACCGACGAGACGCAGGAACGCCTGCGGCGTGAGCCGGTGCCGGGGCCTCTTGATTCGGACGGGTTTGTTGGCGCGGTGCGGGGAGAGCTTGCGGCGCACGACGGGGCGCGCGTCCTGTTTGTGGAGGGCGCGCTGAGACGGTCGGTGCGGCGACGGCTCGCGGCGTCCTGTCCCACGCTGGCGATTTTTGCGCTTGAAGCGATTCCCCCTTCGTGCCGTCCGCACATTGATGGGCACGTGGCGTGGAAGGGAGCGGTGCCGGAGCGGTCGGCAACCGCGGAGAAGACGATTCCGGTGGCAGAGGAAAGCGGAGGGTTCTTCCGCCCGCGGAGAAAGAAACATGAATGAACTTCAAGGAGGAAGCTGTGAGGAGAACAGACGGACGGGCGGCTGACGCGTTGCGCCCGATGATTTTGGAACGCGGATTCACGCGATGGGCGGAAGGTTCAGTTCGGGTTGCAATGGGACACACCATCGTGCTGTGCACGGCGTCGGTCGAGGAGACGGTGCCGCAGTTCCTCCAGCATGCCGGGAGCGGTTGGGTGACGGCGGAATACTCGATGTTGCCGCGCGCCACGCACACGCGAACGAGTCGCCAGCGCGCGAGCGGGAGCGGACGATCGCAGGAGATTTCCCGCCTCGTGGGACGCTCCCTGCGCGCAGCGATTGACCTTCAGGCACTCGGAGCGCGCACCATCACCATTGACTGTGACGTGCTGCAGGCCGACGGCGGTACACGTACCGCTGCCGTCAATGGCGGACTTGTTGCCCTGGCCGACGCGTGCCGATGGCTTGTGGCGCGGTCGCTGCTGACGGAGTCGCCCCTGCGTGACGAGGTTGCCGCGATCAGCGTGGGAATTCTCGGGGGCGTGCCGATCCTCGACCTCGACTATGAGGAAGATTCGCAGGCGGACGTCGACATGAACGTCGTGATGCTTGGACGGGGCGACCTGGTGGAAGTGCAGGGTACGGCGGAGCACAGTCCATTCAGTCGCGATGCTCTTTCTCGCATGCTTGACCTTGCTGCGTCGGGAATCGCGCAGGTTCGCGAGGTTCAGCGGGCGGCGATGCTGGCGGAGGCGTCGGCGTAGCGTGAGCGCGTCGGCGTAGCGTGAGCGCCTCGGCCGCGCGCCATCGTAGCGTTCGCGCGTCGGCCGCGCGTCGGTTGAGGACGGGGGGCTGCTCAGTCGTGAGCGTGATCGAGCGAAGCGAACTTGACCCATTGCTTGTGGAAGAACAGGTCTACCGAACCCGTCGGGCCCGAACGTTGCTTGGCGATGATCACCTCGGCGATTCCCTTTTTCTCGGAGTGCTCCCGCTCGTAGTATTCGTCACGGTAGATGAACATGACGAGGTCGGCTTCCTGCTCGATGGCTCCGGATTCACGGAGGTCACTCAGCAGCGGCCGCTTGTCGGTGCGGCTGTCGACCGCACGGGAGAGCTGGGAGAGCGCGATGACCGGGATCTTGAGTTGTTTTG
>JAJXVI010000327.1 GCA_021782195.1 bacterium
ATTGACTCGCTTGACGAGGTTGAGGCCAGTCGCGTGCACATCGTGCTTCCGCGCCAGGAAGTATTTGTAGACGACCAGCACGAGACCATGTGTTCAATCGTCCTCAAGCTGAAGCCGGGCTGTCACCTCAAGCCAGAGCAGATACGCACGCTCAAAAACCTGGCAGCGGGTGCCATCGAAGGGGTCAAGGCCGACCACGTGACGATCGTGGACACGGAAGGGAATACCCTTGGCGGACCGGACAGCGACTCCGAGGTCAGCGGCGCGCTGGTGGAGTACCAGCGTTCGCAGGAGCGCTACCTTGAGGACCGCGCAAACCAGATGCTCGACCAGATTGTAGGGCCGGGACAGGCGGTTGTACGCGTCAACGTGACCCTCACCACCAACCAGAAGACCCTGCGTACCGATGAGGTGGTTCCTGACGCGAAAGGGGCTGGTGAGGTCCAGGCTGTCCAGACTTCCGAGGAGTCCTATCGCAGTGCCCCCACTGGCGCGCCAGTAGCACTTCCGAGTGGCGTGCCCGGCGCCGCGCCGTCCTCCAGTCCGTCCCTTCCCGCTGCGGCGAGCAGAAAGGGCGCCTCCGACTACGTGCACAAGACGAGCTCGACCACCTACGAATTCAGTCGGCGTCGCGAAGACGAAGTGGTTCGCCCCGGCCAGGTGAAGCGCCTCAGCGTTGCGGTTGCGTTGTCTGACAAGACAAAGCTCGACGCAAAGGGCATTGAAGAGATCAAGCAGCTGGTCGGGAACGCCGTTGGATTCGATCCATCACGAAACGACGTGATCTACGTGACCTCACTTCGTTTTGTGAAACCGAATACCAAAGCCGACCAGCTTGCAATGCAGAAAGAGCTTCGAGAGCGCCAGTACCTCGCCTGGGGACGTATCGCGGCGCCGGTCCTCGCGGTCATCCTCTTCTGGCTCCTCGGTGGACGTATCGCGCGTGGCCCTGCCAGGCGCGGGCGGGTTGGCACGATTGTGAGCGTACCGCTGCCTGCTGAGCCACCGGTTCCGATGAGAGGCCCTTCCCGCCTTCCGACCCCTGACTACGACTCGCCGATGATCGGGGAGCCGGAGCTATCGTCCTCGATGCCAGACTGGGATATGCCTGGAATGCCAGGCGAGAGCGGTCCGCCGGAGGTCAATCGCGGTGCGAACGCCCTGACCGAGCGCGCTCGCGACGTTGCGAACGAGAAACAGGGTGCGACGGTGGACATCATCGAGCGCTGGATGACTTCACAGGAGGCCAGATAGTTTGACCGAGAGTGCGCTTACACCGGCTCAGAAGGCAGCCATCCTGGTCATGGAACTGGGTCTGGACTCCTCTGTTGGCCTCATGGAGCATCTGTCTCCCAAGACGTTCCACAACCTGGTACGTGAACTGCAGGACCTTCCTCCGGTCACTCCCGACCAGAGGAGAGCCGTACTCGAAGAGTTTACGGGGCAGATCGAACGCTCGGATGACGGCGCCGTCGAGGGAAAAGCGTTCGTCAAAGCGATCCTGCGCCGCACTGTGGACGAATCGTTTCAGGGAATCGACATGCTTCGTCACGCGGAGGTTCCTCAATTGCTTGAGATCGTTCGCAGGGAACATCCCCAGGTGGGCGCGTTTGTGCTGTCATCGCTGCAACCCAAGCAGGCGGCTGCCCTGCTGAAGCTGTTGACGCCCGCGCAACAGCAGGATCTTTCCACGAGGGTTGCACTGCTTCGTCCGCCGAACCAGGAGACCCTGGGTTGCCTCGATCGAGCCCTGCGTACCTATCTGAACAGTTTTGCCTCGCACAAGGAACAGGTCGGGGGCGTTTCGACGCTCGTGCAGGTTCTACAGGACGCCGGACGTGCGGTGGAGCGCAACGTGCTGGAATCGTTGCAGAAAGAGCATCCGGAGCTTGCCGCCGCAATGCGCAAGATGATGTTCACGTTCGAGGACCTTCCCCGCCTGTCAGACCTGGATTTCCAGAAGGTGCTCCGCAACGTTGAGGGTCGCACGCTGTCGCTCGCGCTCAAGAATGCCCCGGACGAGGTCAAGGAACTTGTAATGCGCAACCTTTCCGAACGGGCACGCAACATGCTGGAGGGAGACATCGAGGCGCTTGCACGCGTGCGGGCGTCCGAGGTCGAGAAGGCTCAACAGGAGCTAATCGATTGCGTCCGATTGCTGATTGCCGGTGGCGAGATTTCACTGGAAAGCGAAGAAGAGGAGGAGTCGCAGTAGATGGCTGCCCATCCCGCGGCGGCGGCCATCCTGGCACTTGCGCGAGAGAAGGCTGACGTTGTGCGTCGGGACGCAACGGTAGAGGCCGCTGCGTTGCGGGAAAGCGCTCGTCAGGAGGGGTATGCGGCGGGGCTCCTCGCCGGTCGTACGGAGGCCCGACGCGAACTGCAGGCCCGCGTGGTCGACGTCGAAGAGCGTTGCAATCAGGAGATAACCGCACACCTTGCGCACCTTTGTGCTGACCTCGAGGACGCACTGGTTGAGGCGAGCACGGTAATCGGAGAGGTACTGGCTCAACAGACACTTTCAGCGCATCCAGAGCGCGTACGTTCACTCGTCGAGCAGGCCCTGCGTCTCCTGCTGCCGCCTGTGAATCTCAGGGTCAGGGTGGCGCCGGATGCTGCCACGGCACTGGCGGGCGTGGGCGATGGCGTCGAAGTCTCCCTTGTTGTGGACGAACACCTTGACGGTGTCGACTTTGTGGCCGAGAGTGCCGACGGTCGGATCGACGGTCGGATGGCGAGCAGGCTTGCCGCGATTCGGGCGCAGTTGCGCGATGCTTGAGAATACGCCGCCCGGCGCGCCCGGCAGTGTGGATGTTGCCTCGCTGGTCAACCGCTTGAAGCGTTGTTCGGCTCGTCTTGCGGGTTCCCGAGGACTGCGTGGAGAGGGTCGCGTCACCCGCGTCGTCGGCACGATTGTGGAAGCTCGCGGTACCGCAGCGCCGACCGGTGCGTCGTGCCGCATCCTGACGCGGGACGGGGCTGTCGACGCTGAGGTGGTCGGCTTTCAGGAGAGAGGCCTGCAGTTGCTTCCCCTGGGACGGACCGACGGAATTGCTGCGGGGGATCGGGTCGTGGTGACCGCGGACCGAACGCTCGCGGGCTGTAGCGAAGAGTTGAAAGGAAGGGTTATTGACGCCCAGGGCCTTCCGTTGGACGGTGGGCCTGCCGTGAGAGCGCGGGAGTGGCGTCCGGTCTATGCACCTCCCCCGTCTCCCCTTGCTCGCCGGCGCATTTCCCAGCCGCTGCAAACAGGCGTGCGCGCCATCGATGGTCTGCTGACGCTGGCGCGGGGACAGCGTATGGGACTGTTTGCGGGAAGTGGGGTGGGAAAGAGCACCTTGCTCGGGATGCTGGCCCGAAACGGAAAGGCGGACGTGAACGTTGTTGCGCTGGTGGGTGAACGCGGTCGCGAGGTTGCGGAATTCCTGGAGCGCGACCTCGGACCCGAAGGGCGCCAGCGAAGCGTGATTGTGGTCGCCACTTCGGATGCGCCGGCGCCTCTCCGGATCCGCGCTGCGTTGCTCGCGACAACGCTGGCTGAGTTTTTTCGTGATCGGGGCCTGGACGTGTGCCTCATGATGGACTCCCTGACACGCGTTGCCCTCGCCCAGCGCGAAATCGGACTGGCCACCGGAGAGCCTCCCACGACCCGCGGTTACACGCCCTCCGTGTTCAGTCTCCTGCCACAGTTGCTGGAAAGGGCGGGCGCAGCCAGCCGAGGCTCGATAACAGGCCTGTACACCGTGCTTGTTGAGGGGGACGACATGATGGAGCCCGTGGCAGACGTGGCACGCTCCATCCTTGACGGTCACGTGGTCCTGTCGCGACGCCTTGCCGAGCGAGGACACTTTCCTGCGATTGACGTGCTTGCGTCCGTCAGCCGCGTGATGCCCGACGTCATCTCCCCGCCTCACGCAGCCGGCGCCTCACGTGCCCGGGGCGCCCTTTCTGTCCTGGACGGCGCTCGTGACCTTCTTGAACTTGGCGCGTACGCACCTGGCTCGAACCCTCTGCTGGATCGTGCGCTTGGTTGGGAGGCCAGCCTGCGCGACTTTCTTGTTCAAGCGCCATCTGTGGCCCAGCCGCTTGACGAGACGGTTCAACTCCTCGCTCGCTACCTCGATGAGGAGTTTGAGGGTGAGATGGGAACCGTCGGGGACGCGTGACGCACGTATGGTAAGCGTTCACCTGTATTTATTCGGAGGCCCTTTGTCGCGCGCCCCCGATTGCCCCGGCGGGAGCCGTGTCTCACGGTCCGGCTGCTCAG
>JAJXVI010000328.1 GCA_021782195.1 bacterium
CGCTGACCAGTCCGTCGTCGAAGTTGCTGTCGAGGGATTCGAGCACCATCGGGGGGGCCGTGTTCACGTTGACCGTTCCTGTCGCGTAGATGCTGATAAACTCGCGCAGACCGTGCTGAACCTGGCCGCCCGTCGACTGGGAACCGACGCCGGTGATGTACGCGCTCTGTGGGGTTGTGGAACCGTTGTCGCCAGATACGATGACACCAGTGGTCGGAGGGGCGCGCGGAGGGGTTGGTGACGGGCTTGGGCCGGGCCTGGGTCCACTGAGGAGATCGTGCGGGACCCCTTTTACGTAGAGAATCTCGTCGAGGCTGTCAAACGGCGCATTCTTTGGAACGTGGTCTCCGTAGTCGCTTCCTTCGGCACCGCCCGGAAGGCGTCGATTGGAATCGGAGTCCATCCAGTCGAGCATGGCGTTGGTGATTTCTTCCACGTTCTGTACACCAAGCAGCGTGAGAAGGCGTTTGAAGACGCGCACCTGATCCGGGTTCGTGGTGATGCCATCCGTGTCAAGCATGGCATTCGGGTTGATGAACCGTTCCTCGTCGCTGATGGTTACCGCGATCAGGTAGCCATCCAGGCGGAACGGCTGAACGCCAATTGCCCATGGATCCTGCAGGGTCACGGGACCGCCGTCGGTGGGCAAAAGCGGTACGGTGGCCTGTACCGCCGACTGAGCCACGTAGTAGGAGCGGTCCTGCTCGCGAATGCGCTGCATCATCTGGACCGCCAGGTTGGTGTCTGCCGCGAGATTCGTGGTCGCGATCATCAGCGCGGCGAGCAGGCCCAGGACTGCCACGATGATCATGGGGTTCCTCCCGTGGTGGTGGAGTTCGTCGTGGAGGTGCTCGTTGTGGCAGTGTTTGTCGTGGCGGTGCTTGTGGTGGGCGTGTTCGTCGTGGAGGTCGAAACCGGACTGGCCGACGGCACTGCCGTGGTGGGGTTGGGAGCGGGAGTGGCAGCGCCCTGCGATCCGCTCGTCGAAATTGCCGTTCCGCCTCCGCCAATTCCCGGGGAGACCTCGAACGTGAATGAACGGGTCTGGTTGTCGTCAGTGTAGTACAGGGTGACCAGGATCTGGGTTGGCACGGTTTCGTTCTGCCAGCCGGCAACCCAGCTTGTGCCCGTGTAGAGGCGTACGTCCATGCCTTCCACCAGCCGCGACATGACGATCCACGGGTTGTGGTAGAGGTTTGCTCCTCCGACCCACGGCTGCTCCCGGTAGGCCAGGTACGAAGGAGCACCGGGATCCTTGAGGATGCGCCACTCGACGCGTCCGACGCCACGTCCGAACTGCAACGACGAAGTGACGAAGTCAAGCCAGTCGGAATGCGGGTCGCGTCCCACCGTGTCGATGACCGGCGTGCTCGTGGCTGTGGAGGTCGCGATTGTAAGGAGCTGGCGGCGCAGGGTCGAGACGACGCGCAGGAGCTCTTCCTCTTCCTCCGCGCGCAGGCGGGCTCGAGTCGCTGACGTTGCCGTGCTGATGAACGTACCGGCCGCCAGGATGAGAACCATGCTCACGATGATCACGGTCACGATGATTTCAAGCAGGGTGAAGCCCTGTCGTCTCGTCGTGCGTGGTCGGACGCGCCTACTGATTATGGAGGAGGTAGGCCGAGACCTCACCGTACTGCTCCTGATCTTCGCTGTTGGTGGCGGCATTCGTGGTGTCCTGCAGGTAGACCGCCACCGTGAGGCGGTCAATGGGGTATTGCGTGGTCTCGACGGGTGTCGTTGCGACCTCGATCCGAAAATGAGGATCCGTGGTGGTGTCGGTCTGATCGCCGCGCACATTGGTCGCGAGCAGATGATCGAGTTCATACATTGCCAGATAGTGTGCCCGTCGTTCCAGATCGACGCGTGACACTGCCGCCGTCGAGTTGAGATCGAGGTCGATGATGGGAATCACGACCATGGCGAAGATGGCGAGCGCAATCAGGATTTCAAGGAGGGCAAATCCACGGCATGGCTCGTGTCGACCGTGGCGGCCACGGACGGCGTGCCGCGATGTGGAGGGTCGCCGCGAACCTCGCCCCGATTGCACGCCGCACGAATTCATCGCGCCGGCCTCTGGACCTCGAGGAGCTCTTTGATGTACGGGTGCGCGCCACTGATAATGGCTTTCACGATTCCGATGTCGGGCACGTACCAGGCGTAGCCGGTGGCGCTGTTTCGCTCATCGAGAATTCGCACGGCATCAAACGTGCCGGCAGGAACGGTGACCTTCTCCTGTGCTTCTACTGTTCGCACGAAGGCAGTGCCACCCGGATCCACAGACGTCCACCGCACCCCGGCCACGAGGGGGAACTGGAGCACGCGCGTGGCTCCAGAGATGCTGTGTGTTCCGTGGGGCTTCTGAAGCACAGGCATCTGGAGAGTGTCGTAGATTGCGTTGTCGTGGATCACGGCCCAGAACTTCTGGCGCCTCTGCACGGTCCCTGCCGTCAGGAGCACATCGTAGGTCAGGAGGTCGCCTTTCGCATCCACCAGTGTCGTCGTCTCCGTCGAAACCACGTTTGAGTTCGTGCTCGTGATTCGGTAGACGAGTTTCAGGCCCGGTTGCTGCGGAAACGTGTCAATCCCGGCCGTGGTTGGCGTGGCGGCGGGCGAATGCGGTCGACACCCGCTCCCGGCCAGGAGCACCAGGGTCATGGCCATGACGATGATTGAGCTGCGAAGAGTCACCTGCATAAGGTACGGCGCCCAGACGGAGCCCCCTGCCACGAATTGAGGCCGAAGAGGACTACTGCACCTCTACCGCGGTGCCAACGGAGATGACCTTGTGGAGTTCCCACGCATCTTGAGGGTACATGCGCATGCAGCCATGGGATGCGGCGGTACTGTGGCCCAGGGGTCCCCATTCGGCGCGGGGCACGCCGTGGAACAGGATGGGCTGCCACCCGACGCGCATCGCGGCCGGGCCGAGCGGGTTGTTCGGTCCGGGCGGGGTGATCTTCGCGTTTGCGGCCCACTTGGAGTGCGGCGGATACCACGACGGCTTCTCACGTACCTGGGTGATCTTGAAGTGGCCCTGCGGGGTGGGGAACTCCTCCGATCCTGAACTGATGGGGTAGGTCTTCACCACCTGGCCATTGTCGGTGTTGATCAGGGAGACGCGTTGTGCTTTCAGATCCGCGCGAAGCATCGTGTGTTTTGGAAATGAAGCCGTGAAGTTGGAGCCATTGAGGCTGAGTTCAACGCCTTTTTCCCAGAAAGACCTCGTCCACAGTTCGGCAAAGGTGTAGTTGCCCATCTGGCCGTCTTCTTTGATGTGGTTGGCCTTCTGGAACGCTTTCACGGCATTCTCCGTCTGCTCGTCAAAGACGCCGGTGGCCTGTACGGGAACAAAGCGAGCAAGGCCTTCCTGCATGCGTCGCACCGGCTCTCCTTCCATGCCGCGCTGGAGGGGTTGCGTCAACAGGTCGGCGGTCTTTACCTCGACAAGGGAAGCACCGGTCGCTGGTTGCGGTGCGTTCTTCGCGTCAATCTGCGCGATGAGCTGTGCGATTGTGGTCGGAGGTGGCGGCGCCGCCGCGGCGGTCATCGAGGTGCCCACGGAGATCGCCGTAAGGACAGCTGCTCCAAGGACGCGTGCCAGACGCCCCGAAGATCCGGACGCCGGTGGGAGAGGTGCACCGGCCGGAGGAGGTGCGGTGGATGGCGAAAACCGGTCAGCTCCCGCGATCGGGTGGGAACTCGGTTCGAACGGTGACACCACGCGAGTGGCCTGCCCTGCAAGTGCGGCGGGGCGGGAAGGTACAGTCGGAGATGTGGACGTGATCGAACTGTTCATGGTGGCATGACTCTAGCAGGTGGTTCTAATTTCTTTCTGATATGAACGTGATATCAACGTGAAATGGAAGCGTTGCATGTTCACTGCAGGGCGGGGGAGGTTTGATTCGCGGGGCTGACGCGACGGTTGACGTTCGGCGCATGTTCTACAGGCGGGGGAGCGTGATGCTTGTCTGGCTCTGATACTTTCCAGCTTTGTCGCGATAGGAGATCTCGCATATTTCCTCGGCGGCGAAGAACAGGACCTGGGCAATCCCTTCGTGGGCATAGATACGTGCCGGCAGGGGGGTGGTGTTGGAGATTTCCAGGGTCACGTGCCCCTCCCATTCGGGCTCGAACGGTGTCACGTTGATGATGATGCCGCAGCGTGCATAGGTGCTTTTTCCAAGGCATACCGTGATGACGTCGCGAGGGATGCGGAAGTACTCCACGGTGCGGGCCAGTGCGAACGAGTTCGGTGG
>JAJXVI010000329.1 GCA_021782195.1 bacterium
CCCGCCGCGTTCAGCGGTGAGCGACCACGTGAATGTCCATGTCCCGCGCCAGGCGCAACACCTGCTCGATGAAGCTCCCATACAGGAGGTCACGCAAACTGGTTTCTGGACTGCGCCCGAGGAGCATCTGGGTGACCCCGACCTCACGCGCATGGTGCACGATTGTGTGCGGGATGTTCGTTCCCTCTACCACGTCTACGGTCATCCCCAGCAGTCGCGCCAGTTCCAGGTGTTTTTCGGCGACCGCTGACACCGCCGACGAGGACCACTTCGTCGGCTTCCCGGATGAACTGGTCGGGTACGGTCTCGTGCTTGTCCTCCTGGAGCAGCGCAACGATCCGCACCTGCAGGCCTTCAATGTACTGTACGTTGATGCCCGTCACCACGGAGATGCCGGCCTCGAGCAGGGCTTCGACGCCTTGCCGGCGCTGCGGGTTCTTCAGCCCGGGTGCGTTGGCGTAGGTGCGTTGGCGTGGGCCAGTCCATCGACCATGCAGACCGATGGGGCGCGGGCCAGGATTCCCTCGAGGTTCATTTCCTGCCGACCGTCGACCTCGATCGGACAAATGACCTCCAGACCGGCCAGCAGCAAGGCGACGTCACGGCGGAAGGCACCCGACGGAACGGACGCTTCTGCGCTGTCGAAACGTTGGACCCAGCCTATCACGACGTCCTGACCGCGCTCCCGGCGGCGTTGCATTTCCTCGATCATGCGTCAGGTCTTTCCGACGCATGACGCGTATCCGAGGAACACCTTCATGCGACCGCGTCGCGCCCTTCTTGCTTCCTCCTGCAACCGCCGCAGCAACGCTTCGGGGTCAGGCATTGTCTCTTCGGTCACGGATGCACTCACATTGTGTTGTCAAGCAGAAGGTTGGCTTTCAGTACGTTGACGCATGGTTCACCGAACACGCCCAGAAATCTTCCAGTGGTGGCTCTGGAAATGCATTCCTGGACTGCCGTCAGCCGGACGCTGCGGGCCCTGGCTATCCGCGGTGCCTGCAGGTTCGCATACGCGATGGAGATCGCCGGGTCGAGACCACTGCCCGAACGCGTCACTGCGTCCACCGGTACCGGTGCGTTGGGCGCAAGATTGTTCTCCTTGCGGACCAGCTCGGCCAGTTGCTCGACTCCGAGAAACCCGCTCGCGGGATCTCCGTGCACGAGGCTGGCCGATGTGGGGGAGAGATTGGTACCGCCGGAATTTGCGCCGTCATAGTTCGTAGCGGAGGGACGCGGATGGAAGTAGCGGGGACTGTGGAACGCCTGTGCAATGAGCCGCGAGCCGAGCACATGCCCGTCCCGGGTAATCAGGCTTCCACAAGCCTGTGATGGAAACAGTACTCGGCCCACCCCCCACACCACAAGCGGGTAGAGGATACCGGTGAGCACGGTCAGGACGATGGCGACCCGCACCGAGGTCCACATCGTGCGATTCATGGTAGGTCTCCTTAGCCGATTCAGTGGTTTCCACAAGGGGCGGAAACCACGGGTCACAGGCTCCGTGCTCGAAACATGAAAATCGAGGCGTCTGGCGTGGATGCCTGCAGAGTTCTGGGTTCCATGACGGTTCAGGCGACGATCCTCGGTGAACGGCCTGGTGGGGGCCAGCCTACGCCAGATGGAGCCACCCGAGGATCCGGTCGATGACAAAGATCGCAGGGAAGGGCACGATTACCCCTCCAAGGCCGTATATCAGCAGGTTGCGGCGCAGCAATGGCCCCGCGCCCATGGGGCGGTAGGTGACCCCGCGCAGGGCAAGAGGGATAAGCGCCACGATGATCAGCGCGTTGAAGATGACCGAAGCCAGGATTGCGCTCTGGGGAGAGTGCAGTTTCATGACGTTGAGGACGTTGAGTTCCGGGTAGGTCACGCTGAACATTGCGGGAATGATGGCAAAGTACTTTGCGACGTCGTTGGAGATGCTGAAGGTGGTCAGGGCGCCTCGCGTCATGAGGAGTTGTTTTCCTATCTCGACGACTTCAATCAGCTTGGTCGGATTGCTGTCGAGATCCACCATGTTACCGGCCTCTTTTGCGGCCATCGTACCGGTGTTCATGGCGACGCCGACGTCTGCCTGCGCGAGTGCCGGCGCATCATTCGTTCCGTCGCCGGTCATCGCGACGAGCTTGCCTTCCGCCTGTTCCTGCTTGATCAACTGCATCTTGTTTTCCGGTGTGGCCTGGGCCAGAAAATCATCGACTCCGGCTTCTCGCGCGATGGCAGCTGCGGTGAGCGGGTTGTCGCCCGTGATCATCACGGTCCTTATGCCCATCGCGCGCAACTGGTGGAAGCGTTCGCGCATGCCGCCCTTCACCACGTCCTTGAGGTGGATGACGCCGAGCGGACGAATGTTGTCCGCGACGACCAGCGGGGTTCCGCCGCCCCGGCTTACGCGCTCGACGACGCCGCGCAGTTCGGGGGGTGGCGTTCCCCCCTGGTCGCGCACGAACTGTTCGACGGCGTCGGCCGCTCCTTTCATGACGCATCGTCCGTTCAGGCGTACGCCGCTCATGCGCGTGACGGCCGTGAACGGGATGAAATCGGCCCCCGTTTCCTTCAGGTCGCGACCGCGCAATGCGTATCGTTCCTTTGCCAGGACCACGATGCTGCGGCCTTCCGGAGTCTCGTCGGCGAGACTCGCGAACTGCGCTGTGCTGGCGAGTTCCTCTTCCGTGGCGCCTCCCACCGGGATGAATTCCACGGCCTGGCGGTTGCCGAGCGTGATCGTTCCCGTCTTGTCGAGCAGCAGCGTGTTCACGTCGCCCGCCGCCTCGACCGCCTTGCCGGACATGGCGAGCACGTTGTGCTGCATCACGCGGTCCATGCCGGCGATGCCGATGGCGCTCAGCAACCCGCCAATTGTGGTGGGAATCAGGCACACCAGGAGCGCAATCAGTACAGTCAGGGAAGGAGGCGCTCCTTTCCCCGTCGCCTCCACGCTGTAGCGTGCGAAGGGCAGGAGCGTGACGACCGCCAGCATGAAGACGAGCGTGAGTCCGGCAAGCAGGATGTTGAGTGCGATCTCGTTCGGGGTCTTCTGTCTTTCAGCACCTTCCACAAGCGCAATCATGCGGTCGAGGAAGGTTTCGCCCGGATTGGAGGTGATGCGCACCCGGATGCCATCTGACAGGACGCGGGTGCCACCGGTCACCGCGGAGCGGTCGCCACCGCTTTCTCGAATGACGGGCGCCGATTCTCCGGTGATGGCGCTCTCGTCAACCGAGGCGATTCCTTCGACGACCTCTCCGTCGCCCGGAATGACGTCCCCCGATTCGCAAAGCACAAGGTCGCCACGGCGCAGCCTCGAGGCGAGCACCTGTTCCTCCCGACCGTCGAGCAGTCGACGCGCCATCGTTTCGGTGCGGGTCTTGCGCAAGGTGTCGGCCTGTGCCTTGCCCCGTCCTTCCGCCATGGCCTCTGCAAAGTTGGCGAACAGGACGGTGAACCAGAGCCAGAGGGTGATCTGGAGGTCGAAAAGCAGGTTATCGGAATGGTGGACGACTCCCTCGAAAAGGATCAGCGTGGTGATGACACTTCCGACCTCGACCACAAACATGACGGGGTTCTTCATCATGTGACGTGGGTCCAGCTTGACAAGCGCATCACGCAGGGCGCGGCGAACGATTAGGGGATCGAAGAGCGGACGGGCCCGCTTTCCACGAGAGGTGGGGGTCACGACAGGAATCCTCCAGGCAACGTTGTCAGAGATGGCCGAGTCAGGCTCACCAGGTGACCGGCCTGCATCTGGAACTGCTCGACGATCGGGCCGAGGGCGAGTGCGGGAAAGAAGGTCAGGGCGCCGACGATGACGATGACCCCTATCAGGAGCACGATGAAGAGGGTGCCGTGGGTGGGTAGTGTGCCGACGCCGGGGGGGATGCGTTTCTTTTCCGCGAGGCTACCGGCGATTGCCATGATCGGAATAATCATGAAGAATCGTCCGAAGAACATGGTGATTCCCAGCGCCAGGTTGAAGAACGGGGAAGTGACGCTGGTGGTCGAGCCGTCGGGACGGGTCGACGTGCTGGTTACAGTGAGGCCGCCGAGCGCGCTACCGTTGTTGCCCGCGCAGGAGGTGAAAGCGTAGAGCATCTCACTGAAACCGCGTGCGCCGCCATTCCCGAGGTTGTGGATGGCTTTCTGGTCGGTGATGGTGCGCCCCGCGCCGACCGTGGACCTCTGTCCGGAAGGGTTCCAGTAGCTGTTCGCCGGGAAGTTGGCCAGCAGGCTGTACGCGGTGCCCAGCAGGAT
>JAJXVI010000330.1 GCA_021782195.1 bacterium
CAAGGCATACAATTTCCCCGCCGGTACCGATGGCACGGGCCAGACCATCCGCCTCATCGAACTGGGTGGCGGTTACAAAGAGGCCGATCTGGGTGCCTACTTCAAGAAGATCGGGATTCCTGAGCCCAAGGTGAGTTCCGTCTCCATCGATGGTGGCGCAAACACTCCAACTGGCGACGCGAACAGCGCCGACGGCGAAGTGGTCCTTGACGTCGAAGTCGCCGGTGCAGCATCCCCTGGTTCCAAGATTGAAGTCTACTTCGCTCCCAACACCGAGCAGGGCTTCATCGACGCCGTCAACCGTGCCGCGCACGACCCGACGACCGACGGTCACGCTCCTCGTCTGTCAGTCAGCTGGGGTGCGCCTGAAGACCAGTGGTCGGCACAGGGAACGCAGAACTTCAATTCAGCTTTGAAGCAGGCTGCAGCCCTCGGCGTGAACACCTACGTGGCAGCTGGCGACAACGGCTCAGCCGACGGTGAGCAGGACAACAAGGATCACGCTGACTTCCCGTCCGCCAGCCCGTACGCGATCGGCGTGGGTGGAACCAATTTGGCCCTGGCTTCCGACGGTTCAATTGCAAGCGAGACGACCTGGAACGACGGGCAGTTCGGTGGCGCAACCGGTGGCGGATTCTCAGTGGGTCCTGAGCCGGACTTCCAGAAGAACGCCGGCATCAAGGATCCGACCGGACGTCGTGGTGTTCCGGACGTCGCTTCAGTCGCTGATCCCCAGACGGGTTATGACATCCTCGTTGACGGCCAGGAAGGCGTCATCGGTGGCACGAGCTCAGGAGCCCCGCTGTGGGCGGCTCTGGATGCTCGTCTTGCCCAGGGATTCGGTCACAACCTCGGCTACATGAACCCGACCTTCTACCAGAACCCCGGCGCATTCCACGACATCACCCAGGGCAACAACGGCGACTTCAATGCCGGACCTGGTTGGGATCCAACGACGGGCCTGGGTTCACCGGACGGTACGAAGCTGCTTGCCGCGATCGACGGTACGCCTCAGCCTGCTCCGGCTCCCGCGCCGGCTCCGGCCCCGGCTCCCGCCCCCGCGCCAGCCCCGGCTCCGCCGAAGGCCAACGCCTGAGAACTGTCCGCGATTTGTCGGGTGACCCTGTTGTGAACGTGCGTCTCCAGTAAGGCGGCGTACGACCACGACTGCAAAGGAAAGCAGGTCCTGTCCCAGGGCAGGGCCTGCTTTTCAGATCAATTCAGCCGCTTTCCGCTCACGTCTCGGCCGACGCAACGTCCTTCACAACCTCTCGGAGACGGCACGAACCGGAGGTTGGGGTGCCTTTTCAATGCGCGCGTCCCGCCTCGTGGCCCGTGTGAGCGGGCGAGGTTTTCTCGAGCCTCGATGACGCCTTGTGTGCTGCCAACGTGAATTTTGTTAAACCCGGTGGCAGGAAAATCGTGATTTAAAGCCGAAGATCACAGTGTCAATCGCCTGCGCGGTGACAGAGGAGGGAGTCCATGACCGACGCCAGTCCCCCTTGCGCTGAGGCATCTGTCTCGTGCGTGATTGCAGTCGATGCCATGGGGGGGGACGGAGCACCGGACGTTGTCGTCGGGGGTGCCGTGGCCGCTGCCGCCGCCGGGTCGACCGTGATCCTTGTTGGCGTACAACCTCAACTGGAGTCAATCCTTCAAGCGCACGGCTCTGTAAAGGGAATCTCCACTGTTCACGCCTCTCAGGTCATTACCATGGAAGACGCTCCCAGCACCGCATTCGAGAAGAAGCGTGACTCCTCGTTGGCTGTGGCAGCCCGACTGGTCAAGGAAGGTCGTGCCCAGGCCCTCGTCTCGGCTGGAAGTACCGGTGCCCTGATGAGCGGTGCCTTGCTGACCCTGGGGCGTCTGCCTGGGATTCGTCGACCCGCGATTGCAGTCCCGTGGCCTACGGAGCGAGGTACTTCCCTGGTTCTCGACGCCGGTGCCAATGTCGATTCCAAACCGGAATACCTGTTGCAGTTTGCCACAATGGGATCGGTCTATGCGGAACGCGTGCTCGGCCGGAAACGCCCGCGCGTGGGCCTGTTGAACATCGGCGCAGAGGTTGGCAAGGGAAGCGCCCTGGTTCACGCAGCCTATGCCCTGCTTGAGCAGTCGGCCCTGAATTTCATGGGAAACATCGAGCCCACCGCCCTGGTACGAGGGGAGGTCGACGTGCTGGTTGCCGACGGGTTTGTCGGCAATACCATGCTCAAGACCGGCGAGGCTGTGGCCGAGTTCATCCGCAACAGCATGCGTAAGAATGTCCGGCGAAGCTTCCGCACCATGCTGGGTGCCTGGCTGATGAAGCCGGTCTTTGACGAACTTCGGCGTGCCACTGACCACTCTGAGTATGGGGGAGCCCTGCTTCTTGGATTGCGGGCGCCGGTCGTTAAAGCGCACGGTCGCTCTGACGCGCGAGCAATCGAGAACGCGATCAAGGTTGCTTCGAGTGCAGTGCGACTCTCCGTTACAGAAGGCATGGCCTTGCGCATTCCAGGTCGGGGGGTTCACTCGACTGGAGGCACCGAAGATGCCGAAATCCCTCACGTTTGAAGACCTGATTTCCCGGCTGGTGCGTCCCATGGAGCTTGAGAGCAAGCGTGGATGTCAGGACTCGGCCGTGTTCGGGGGACTGGGCCCGTATGTTGATCACTGGGCGCGTGAGGCGCGCGAACTTGCCCCGTCGCCTTCCAGTGCGACGTCCCTGGACGTTGTACGCGAGCTTCTGTCCGTCTATGGCGAGATTTCTGGCACGGAACGGAAGGTTCGCCTGGCCAGGGCCCGGCAGATCCTGGCGGATCCTGAGAGTTTCGGAGCTCTCCCGATTCAAGGCGACAGCCACGACCTGTCCCCCCACATCCCCGGGGAAGCTGCGGGGCGCACCGTGTCTGCTCCCCCGGTTTACCGTAAGCGGGGAAGCGAGGAAGGGGGGAGTGCGCTGCCTTCTCGGTCCGAAGGAAGGACCGGTGTTTCCCAGCAGCCGCACCTGCTCGGCGATGCTGCCGAGATGGACACGCTTTCTCGCTCCGAAGCAAGGTTCGTTCCTGCCGCTCCTCCCGCACCATCCGCTCTATCCGTGCCCCGTCCCCCTGACCGCAAGCGCCTTCAATTTCCAGTGATGCGCGTACGAGGTATCGGGGCCGTGGTCGCCTCTCATCTCGAGAAGATGGGGTTGCGCACGGTTGAGGACCTGCTCTGGCACCTTCCTCGTCGCCACGAGGATCGTCGAGATATGCGTACGATTGCCACGCTCAATGAGGGGGACGTCGTGGTATTGACCGGGGTTGTTACGTCCTGTACGCTGGTTCGTCCCCCGCGTAAGCCGAACATGTCGATATTCAAGGCTGTTCTCTCAGACGGGACCGGTCACATCAGTCTGGTCTACTTCAACCGCTCGTACCTGCGTTCCGCCATCAAGAAAGGCGCGAGGTTGCTGGTCTACGGGCGCGTCGATCGGGGGCGCACCGGACTCCAGATGTCGGGGCCCGACTTTGAGGAATTGACCACCGGTGACGAGGGCGTGCACGTCGGACGTATCGTCCCGATTTATGGGTTGACCGAAAAAATCAACCAGCGCGCCATGAGAAAGCTGATGAAGGCCGCGGTGGAGGAGTATGCGGGAGACGTCGCGGACGTACTGCCTCGTAGCGTGCGCCTGGCCGAGGGGCTTGGGGGCCGAATGGAAGCGCTTTCCCAGGCGCATTTTCCGGACGCGCCCGCCTGCTACGAGCGCGCGATGGAGACCCTGATATTCGAGGAACTGTTTGTTCTCCAGGTCGGATTGGCGCTCCGGCGCAAGGAGACCGAGAGAGTCCCAAGAATCGGTCGCTATGCGGTTGACCGGACAGCGGTCGAAGATTTCGAGGCGACGCTGCCATTCACGCTTACCGGCGCTCAACGGCGGGTGACGTGCGAGCTTCGAGACGATCTGTTGAGCCCCGTCCCGATGAGTCGCTTGATTCAGGGGGACGTGGGCAGCGGCAAGACCGTGATTGCTGCGTTTGCTGCCTGGGCCGCCTGTCGCTCCGGTTATCAGGTGGCGCTTATGGCCCCGACCGAAATCCTTGCCGAGCAGTTGTCTCGAAAGCTGGCTGACCTGGTCGGTCACGCGTATTCGGTGCGCCTTCTGACCGGCGGACTTGGCACGCGCGAACGCGACGACCTCTTGACCGGCATCGCACTGGGAGAGGTCGATGTGGTCGTGGGAACCCACGCCATCATTCAGGACGACGTCCGGTTTGCGCGCATGT
>JAJXVI010000331.1 GCA_021782195.1 bacterium
GGCGCTTGTTGAGGAAGCCGTGCGACTCGAGCGCGAGGGAACCTGGGACGTCTGAAGGCTCCGTGCAAGGATGCGTGTGCGTCGGGGGGAGCGATCCTTTCAGATGTCGCTGGCGGGGAGACGCGTTCGCGGGCTTGGAGAGCCCGGCAGGAAATTACGTTGCGGTTCTGAACGACGCAGCATGCTCCAATTCTCTGAGTGGCCTCCCGGAAATCGGGCTCCGGCAGTCTGGGAGGACATTGCCCGGGCACTGCTGGTGCCACGCGCGGTGGTGATGATGCTGGGTGCCAGAGACAGTGGCAAGTCGTGCTGCATGTTCTGGATGGCGCGTTACGCGGCCGCGCACGGACGACGCGTGTGGCTCGTGGATGCGGACCTCGGACAGTCAGACGTGGGTCCTCCCGCCGCCGTGGGCGCAGCACCGCTGCCTCCGGACCTGCCGTGTTGTCGCGATTCACCCCGTCCGAGAGCGCCGCTGGATGCGAAGCGGCTTTACTTTGTCGGGGCGGTGTCCCCGCGCGGATGCACGCCCGAGGTCGTGCAGGGGACGGTGCGTGCCGTGGTCGATGCGCAGGCCGCCGGCGCTGACCTGGTTGTGTTGAACACGGACGGCTACGTGGACGGGCACGAGGCCGTTGCCATGAAAGTGGCGCAGATTGACGGTGTTCTCCCTGCGGCTGTCCTTGTGATGGGCGACCAGGTCTGCCTGCGCGACATCATCGATCCGTTCAGATACGGTCGCCGCCCACGTTTCCTCGCGCTTCCACTCTCTTCGCACCTGCGGCCTCGACCGGAGGGGGAACGCCGCCAGGCGCGGATTGCTGCTTTTTGCAAATACTTCGCCGGATCCCGCGAGCGCGTCATTCCTCTGTCGCAGTGCGGCGTGGGCGGGATCTCTCGAAAGGCCCTCGTCTCGAAAGATTCTATCGGTCGAGTGGTCGGACTGTATGGCCACGATGGCTGCTGTCGCGCGCTGGGTGTGGTGACGGCGGTGCGTTCCGCAGGGATTGACGTGGCCACCCCACTGGCGGCCAGCCAGTCGGTGAGTCGCGTGCAGGCCGGGTCTCTCGTGTTGACACCCGAAGAGGCTGGGCTGGCCGAAGTCCCCCCACTGCCAGCACGCGGCTCATCTGGGGGGCGCGATCTGTTCCGAGATGACGACCTGCCTGGGGTCGTCGATTGATCGCGGTCCTCGGGACTGTGGAAGGATAGGGTCGAGGGGTGGGCGACCTCCTCGAGGAAAAGGGCCCGACCCGCCGAATGTTCCGGGCTCAGGCCCCGATGAGTGACGCAACCAGGAACCGTGGATCCGGTGGTTCGCCGGTGGCCTGTGCAACGACTTGCTCCCATGACTGACTCGAGCCTGGCGCGAAGATGCGTTCTTTGAACCAGCGGCCCACACGGGGATCCTCGACCCAAGGCACGTTGTCTCTGCTGGCGTTATCGGCGGCCGACAGGTGAGCGGTCAGGGCGGCGAGCATCTGTGACGCCACCATCTCCCCGTAGATGTAGTTTTGGTAATACACTGGAGCGGTCGCAATGTGAATCTTGGAAGCCCAGTCGGGCTGGTTGTCGCGCTCGACGTGGACGTGCTGATACTTCTCGACGAGATGCCACCACAGCCGTCCCAGTGGCTGTCGGGGATCGGCGTAGAGGGCGCGTTCAAAGTTGACCACGACCAGTGCCCAGCGCAGGAAGACCAGGAGTCGTTCTCGCGCCGCGGCCTGCATCGCAGTTGTTGCGGTTGTGGCTTCGTGCTTGGAGACGCCCGCGTAGGCTGCCAGCCAGTCGGGTTGCCTCGTCAGTCTCCCCATGAACATGGCCACAGCTTCCGTGAGCAGCGTGTGGGCAGGTTCACGCAGAAGAAATGGAAGGCTCCCGTCAACACCCAGATCGTAGGTCGCGTGTCCAAGTTCGTGCAGCAGGGTAGATACCCAGAACTCGTCAGGTTTCAAGTTGCACAGGATGCGGACGTCGCCGGCGCGATCGATGTGGATGCAGAAGGCGTGTTGTGACTTCTGCGGTCGTTCGTACAGGTCGCTGCGCGCCAGAACAGCGGAAACGTCCAGACCGATGTTGTTGTAGAAACGAGAGACCATGTTGACCGGGTCGCCTGCAGCGAAGAAGTGGTCCAGGCTCTGCGTGTCGCCGCTCGTGGGCAGTTCCTGAAAAAACGGATCCGCGTAGTGCCAGGGACGCAGGTTCGCCTCGCTACATCCGAAACGACGTGACAATGCGCCATCCAGGCGCTGCTTCAGTGCGCACCATTCCCTTTCGGTCTGCTCGTGGAGCGTGTCGAGGATCCGCGCAAGACGATGCACATCCAGGTCTTGCAGGTCCAGTTGCATGTGGAAGTAGTCTGGATAGCCGGACCGATGCGCTTGCTCGTTTCTCAGTTCGACGAGTTCTAGCACTCGATCACAAACCTGTGGACCGACCTGCTTGGAGCCTTCCCAGGCAGCGCGCCGTCTGGGCTCCGATTCTTCCAGTTCGAGGACCTCTTTGATCTCGTTATCGCTGAGTTCGACGCCGTCAACGCGTGCGCGGTGTCTGGTGAAGTCAGCCTCCACGGACTTCTCCAGGTTGACGGTTCGTTCGATGGATTCAACGCTTGCCTGATTCGCGGCGTAGGCGTGCAGGAGAAGGTGCCCTTGACGAGCCAGTTCGGGGGCGCTGAGTCGGGGGGTGATGTCCTGAAGATACCGATATCCTCCTGAATCGGAGTACAGGGTTCGGATTCGGGCTTCCAGGCTCGCGCTTTCCAGTTGATATTCGTTCTTGCCGGTCGTACTGGCGTTCCACCATGCCAGACACGAGGCATCGTGCAGTGGCTGCATCTCTTTGACATGGCGGTCGATGAACTGCTGAAACTCTATGTCAGCGGCGGTGCTCAATGGGCATTCTCCAGGGTTGACCTGCGCGCGGCGAGCGTTCTGATGGCTCTCTCGCGCCGTTCGTCGGATTGTGTTTCGACGAGGTGCTTTCGCTTCAAGAAACGTTGTTTCCCTGTCATCCTCCTGTTTTCGCCTGTATTTCACGGGTGGTCGGATTGTCAGTCCACGATCGCGCGAAGGGCCGGAGAGGGCTTCCCCGTGTTTGTTGGGCACCACAAAAGAGCACTTCCCCGTGTGCTGGGGAAGCGCTGCCCGTCACTCAGGCGTTGAGGGGCCGGTCACTGGCTCGGTTATCGGTGATGCCCACCGCCGTGATTCCAGTTGCCGTGATGCCCACCGCCGTGATGCCCACCGCCGTGATTCCAGTTGCCGTGATTCCAGTTGCCGTGATTCCAGTTGCCGTGGCTCCAGTTGCCGTGGCTCCAGTTGCCGTGGTTCCAGTTGCCGTGGTTGTGTCGGTGGTCACGCTCGTGCCAGCGCCATCCGCCGTACCATGAAGGTCCTGTGTAGACCCCGTAGTACGAAGGTCCGGTCGGATAGCAGCCAGGATTCAGATACCAGTTCCCGTCATAGGGATAGTACGCTGGATAGCCTTCGTAGTAGTCGGTACCCAGAATGTAGCCGTACGGCAGTGTGTTGAGGATGATGGCCCCGTCACGCGTCACGAAACCGATGGCAGCTTCGCGCGGGCAGGCAATGACGGCGCCGTTTCCAAATCTCACGAACACCCCGACGTCTGCCCAGGACGGGGCCGAGAGCGCAACCAGCAGCGACCAGATCAGCGCCAGCTGTCCCGCTGCACCCAGGACGCGGCGCAGAGTGTCAGTTTTTCCTTCGACACGGCCGATCATGTGCAACACCTCATTTGCTGTTCCCCGGCGACCCATCCCGGTCGGTGTTGCTACCGACCGATGTTCATCGCCTTCCACATGATTTGTCTCGAGGTGAGGCAAAACAGTTTCTTGAAAACTGCTCGAACCTGTTTGGGCGTGATCGATGTTACGCTTTTGTCGATTTCCGAGGGATGGTTCCTCGGGACATTTCCTGCCTGGGTGGCGGTTTCGCGGGGGGGGGCAGACGGAGAAGGGCGCACGCTCGAGATTGTGCGGATCATGCGGCCAGTCGTGGAGGCTGCGCTTCTAGCAGCCTGTGTGAAAACCCTCACCCACTGCGGCGCTGGTATTAGAGACAATGCCCTTCGGTTTAAGCCTCCCGCGGGCCCCGGGCCACGGTCCGCGCGAGGCCGCGTAAACTGGCAACGAAAGGAAGGAATCGGGCATCCAAACCGGAACTTGAAGTAAGCTCAATAACTCAGTGACCGGAGGAAGGCCAGTGTTGGTTCTACACGATCTGCC
>JAJXVI010000332.1 GCA_021782195.1 bacterium
GCACGGGCCTTGGCCGCGGGAGGGAAGCAGCGCTTGACGAACTGCTGGCCCAGCGGGTCGCCCAGATACTCATCGGTCCAGGCCACGACCCTCTGCCATCGGGGCAAGGGCTGTTTTGCGCCGGTCATGACCCGTCCATTGAATGCGAAGTCCTCGTGTCTGAACGGGGTCGACAGGTAGGGGGCGACGGCGTTGATGAGCTGCCAGCGCAGGTAGCATTTCCAGTCGGCAAGGGGGACATCGCGCAGGGTGGCGGGGATGGTGTTGAAAAATCTGGGCGTGGCGATGTTGACCGATGCAAGGTGTGGAACGCCGATTCCGTCAAAGTACGGGTCGATGCGAAAGTCAGGGAGTCGCTTCTGGAAAGCGGCCACCGAGGTGGGGTTATAGAGACTGCGCGGGTTGCGCATCTCATCCGCCGACATCGAGTTGCGTGCCAGGCGAGTCTCAATGGCCAGTACGGTCGCAGCCTGAGAACTGGCCCGGGCTGACGGGTCTCCCATCAATTCGAACATCCGGGTCACGTGCTGCACGAAGGCTTTGCGCACGCGTTGCTTGTCGGCGTCGTTGAGCACGTAGTAGTCGCGATCTGGAAGCGTCAGGCCGCTCTGCGAGAATTCGCCGATCACCTGCTGCGGGTTTTTGCAGTCCTGATCCGGTCCGAACGAGAAGATTGCACTGATACCCAGGGCGTGCAGGCGGGCCACCTCGTGGTCGAGATCGGCCAGGGAGCGGATGGCATCGATTTTCGCGAGTTCTGGTTTCAGCGGACGCAATCCCGCCTTGTTGATGGCCCCGACATCCATCCCGGAAGCATAGAAGTCGCCGAGTTTCTGGAGGTTGGAGCCGGGTACCTGGGGATGGGCGGCGAGGGACGTGAGGATTCGGTGCAGCACCGCGTGGACGCGGTCGTTGAGCACGGCGTCCACCCCGAAGGTTGAGCGGTCGGCGGGAATCGGGTGTTGCTTGAGGTACCCGCCGACGGCGTACTCATAGAAGTCATCCTGGGGACGCACCGAGAGGTCAAGGTTGGCGCGGGCGTAGCCGGTCGGCGTTGAGGGACTGACCGGACGCGTCGATGGGGTCTGCGGGGTCGCCGTGGCCGGCCGGAGGGTCGTGCACAGCAGGGCCCACGCCAGCAGGGCGAGAGCCGGTCGAGAAACATAGGAGCGGGAGGCTTTTGAGGGCGCCATCGGTCCTCCTGGAAGAAGAATCGTGGTGCTTTCCCCATACGACGGTGCGACCCCTCTGGCTTGAAGATGATTCAGGCCAGAGGGGTCGCCGCCGATGCGAACACGCCGATGCGAACAAACTGGTGACCCTCACCGACTTCGCATCGGCAGCTCGCCGTCTCTCACCGATTTCGCATCGCGAACGTCGGAAGCCGTGGAGTTACTGCGGATAGGGTCGTCGTTCTTTTTCCGTTGCGTGAAATGCGTAGCGGAACGAGTCGCCATTGTCGATCAGCAGGTTGTTCACGATCCACTTGACCTGATAGATGCCCGAAGGGAGCAGTTTTCGCGGATCGGCGGTCGCCATCATGATGGTGTCTACGAGATGATCCCCGAAGTTGGCATTTCTCTCGGTGGTCGCGTGTGCGTCCGGGGCACGAAACTCGCTCGGGAAGTCCCAGAAGAGCCAGCGCCTTCCGATCGAGTGCGGGGGGTAGTGACGTTCGAAGCCGAGATAGACGATCTTCCCGTGGGGGGGGCGCACGACCGGATAGATCACCACGTTGCCCAGCGTATCGAGCCGAGCCTGCTTGCTTCGCATTCCAACGCGTCGCACACTGAACGAGTAGCTGTCGGTGACCGAACCCAGGTCGATGAAGCCGAGATGGGTGCCCGGTACGGCCCAGTTGCGGTGCGGCGGCGATGCAAACGCTGCCCACAGGTAAAGCGTGACGAAAACCAGGGCCACGAGCAGGCTCGCGCCCCAGAGACGGATTCTAGTGATGGCCTTTATCTCCCCAGCGTGCGATTGCGTGTAGGGCAGGCGTCAACGCGCCCGTCGGAAACGCGTGACGCCGAATGCGACGGCGGCGGTCACGGCCAGGGCCAGGAACGCGAACATGGCGATGTGTACAGCGGTGGACACCATTCCAACGACCGTGAACACGGCAAACTTGATCGCAAAAAACGCGACGATCATGACCGTGAAGGCGACCAGCCAGGTTGCAATCTTCTTCATCTTCAATGCCTCCCGGGGCTCTTGCCTGCAGATCGGATGATCTGCGCTGGGCAATGTTCTTGAAAGACAGGCATGGCGGCACACCTGGCGGCATCGGGTTCGACCGACAGAGGCGGGTCGTGCCACCTGACACACCATTATTATAACACCCCGGTGCGGAGAGGCAAAGCACGTTTTCTCTCGAAAAAGAGCCGAAGCCCCCCCGAAGGTACGATCATTCGACGCTGTCTTCGCGGATCCGCACCGATCGGAATCTTCCAGAGGAAGAAACGGAGCCGTCATTGCGCGCTCTCGCATTTGCTCTCGCCACTTTCGTGTCGCTGTACGTTGTGCTGTGCCTGGTTTTCTACCTCAATCAACGGACGCTCATCTATTTCCCACTGGCCCGTTTGCAGGCCACACCGGCTCGAATGGGAATGCCGTATGAGGATGTGACGTTCAAGACATCCGATGGCGTGGCGTTACGAGGGTGGGCCGTGCCCGCCGCCCCCCCGACGGTTGCTTCTTCGACGGGAGGACAGACCGCCCCACCCGCCGCTCCCTGGGTGCTCTACTGTCACGGCAATGGCGGCAACCGGAGCTTCTGGCTTCCCAACATCGCCCTGTTGCACGGGTTTGGCGTGTCAGTGTTCATCTTTGACTATCGCGGATACGGCGAGAGCCAGGGGAAGCCGAGTGAGCGTGGCCTGTACCTGGACGCCGAAGCCGCGTGGACGTGGCTTGTCGATACGCAGCACGTTCCTCCCTCCCGCGTTGTCGTGTGGGGCGAATCGCTCGGAGGCGGCGTGGCGACGTGGTTGGCGCTTCACCATCCTCCGGAAGGGCTTGTGCTGGAGTCAACCTTCACGAGGCTTGCCGACGTCGGTGCCTTTCACTACCCGTGGCTGCCGATTCGCATGCTCTGCAATCAACGCTTCCCGAGTGTCGACCGCGTGGGCCGCATCACGTGTCCGAAGCTGTTCATGCACGGGCAGGCCGACCAGGTCGTGCCGTATGCGCTTGGCAACGCGCTCTACAACGCGGCCGCGCCGCCTCGTCTCTGGCTGAACCTGCGTGGTGGGCACAACGCCGACCTGCTCAACCAGGATCCCCTCGTACTCGAGACCATCCGCTCGTTCGTACGAGATCCGAAATCGACGTCGATCACCGTTGCGGAGCCTCTCGGACAGCCGATCCGATAGCATCTCGGTGCACGATGCCGGTGAGGCATCCCAACCCCCCGGCCGCCTTGAGGTATTCGTCCACGCAGATCTCATCGCAGGTGATGCCTTCACATTGAAGGCGTGCGCGGGTTTCAGGATTGCCAGCCGGCATCACGACGTGCATCGGGGAGATCGTCACGAAGTTCATGGCCCTTCCATTCGTGAACTCGCGGTTGGCGGGCAGGGCAATGGATCGGAACCCGTGGGCGGCAAGAATCTCTCGCAGACGACGAGGCGCGAGGCGCTCCGAGATCACGGCCAGATGCTCGTCGACAAAATTCACGAGACCCAGCAGGTGCTGTACGCCACCGGGCATCGGCACGCGAACGGTGCGCGCGCCAATGGTGTGCAGGATCGCCTTGACCTGTCGGTACCCCGCGTCGTTCGTGCGCCGTCCGACGCCGACGAGCACCGTCTGCGGGTCAATCCAGAGTGCGTCGGCGCCCTCGAAGGTCGCGTCGGCGCGCAGGGTCGCGAGCACGGGGACGCCGACGCCCGCCAGAGCCTGGGACGCGAACCGTTCCTCGCCGGCTCGTTGTTGCGCTCCCATGCGGCCGATAATCGCACCTTCCTCGGTGGCGAAGAAGGTGTCGCGCATGAAGATGAGGTTGGGCGGGGGCGTCGACGGGGGAGAAAAAACGCGCACCGTAACCCCCCTGGATCGGAAGTAGTCGGCGATTGCCAGCGTTTCTTCCTGGATCCTGGGCACCGTGACCCGGTCAAGAAACAGGCTGGCCTCCGGGTCTGTGACAGCGGCAAGTTCCCGGCCGGGCCACGAAAGAAGCACCGTGCGCAGGGGGGCAACTTCGGAGCGCGTGCCACAGGCGGTCCACACCTGCCCACCGCGTAC
>JAJXVI010000333.1 GCA_021782195.1 bacterium
GCCAGCCACCCCGTCCCCGTCCCCGTCCCCGTCCCCAGAACCCGCGGAACCCGGCGAGGGCGTAAAGCTTCTCGAGCGCGCTGACCTTGCCCGCCGGCTCGATCTCGTGCGCCTGAGCCGCCAGATCGTCTTCACCAACGGCTGCTTCGATCTGTTACACGTCGGCCACGTCCGCCTGTTGCAGCAGGCACGCCGATGTGGCGACCTGCTCGTTGTAGGCGTAAACTCAGACCGCTCGGTGCGTCAGTTGAAAGGACCTGCACGTCCGGTTGTACGCGACGCGGAGCGCGCCGAGATCCTAGCCGCACTCGCCTGCGTGGACTACGTTGTCATCTTCGACGAGGACACGCCGGTCGAGACGCTTCGGGTGCTTCGTCCGCACATACACGTAAAGGGAGGCGACTACCGTCCCGAGGACCTGCCGGAGCGGGCAACGCTGGCCGAACTGGGTGCGCGGCTGGAAATCTTTCCACTGGTGCCAGGTCGATCGACGACGCGCCTGCTCGAGAACGCAACGCAGGCGGGTGACGAACCTTCGCACGAGAGCCCGTCACACGAGGGGCCGTGCGAGCGCAGCGGCATCTCGACCTCACGCGACCCCGAAGACGGCGGACCGGGTGGCTGACGCGACCCGCCTCGTTCGATGGCAGGGTTCTCCGACGCCTCGACGAAGAGTGTCCACGCCGCGCCGTGCAGACGACAGGAATGCGGCCGAGTCAGCCGGTGACGATGGTGCGGGGGCCCTGCGTGTAAGCTGTGCGTAGAGGCTGCTGCCCGGAGCCACAAAGAACTCGTGCCGTAAACGGTGCAACCGATGTGGCCCGACCTCCAGGAACGGTCGCCCGCCAGACCAACAGGAGCGCCAATGGCCGAAACCTACAAGATCAGCGTCATCATCTGTACCTACAACCGCGCCAGGCTGCTTGAAGGCGCCCTCAAGTCCCTTGACTACCAGCTCTTCAACAACAAAGAGTATGAAATCGTCGTCGTGGATGACGGTTCGACCGACGATACCCGCGAAGTGGTCCTGGGCAGCGAACTGGTCGTTGACGTGCAGTACGTGCCGATGAACCACGCCGGGCGCTCTGCCGCTCGCAATGAAGGAATCCAGAAGTCACGCGGTGACTACATCCTGTTCGTCGATGACGACATCCTGGCGCCGCCGGAACTGGTCGAAGCGCATTATCAGGCGCACCGGGATCACAAGCACAGCGTCATTCGTGGACCGATCATCAACGTCACCGAGTATCGGATTCCAGAAGACCGTGCCACCACCTGGCGTGACTACTCCTCGGCCTTCTTCTGCACGTGCAATGCATCGGTCAGTCGCTTCGCCCTGGTCGACATTGGAGGCTTCGACGAAAGCTTCGTCGAATACGGCTTCGAGGACAATGAACTGGGCTGGCGTCTGCGACAGCGTGGCTGGAAGTCTCGCTTCATCATGGACGCTCCGGTATTCCACTACAAGCCCTCGCTCAAGAGAGAGCAAATCCAGGAGATGATGGTTCGAGCGCAAGAGCTTGGCCGTAGCGCGGTTTCGTACTATCGCAAGCATCCGAGCTGGCGAGTTGCACTGGCAACGGGCTTGCACCCGCTTCTTCGGTGGTGGAACGTACTTCAGTCGAACTCGTTGCTCTACAATATGTGCATGAAGCAGTGGCAGAACAGTTCAGACACGATGGGCGCGGGCATGCGTTCCTTCGTAGAACGCCGCATCTTCGTCTATCACTACCTTCGTTCACTGCAACTGGAAGCCTCCCAGCAACCGAGACGAATTGCTCCTACGGGGGGTTCATCCAGAGCAGCCTCCTCCAGGGACGGCGGTGTGACTGCCTCCAGTGGAGAAACCAGCGTTGAGCGGACCGACGGCCCCGGGCACATCGGTCCCACGATCGGGGAGTCGGGAAGAATTGTCAATAAAAATATCAGTCCAAATGTGCACGTACAATCGAAAACACCTCCTGGGAAGGGCTCTGGAAGCGCTTTTTAACCAGAACTTCCCAAGAGACGAGTACGAGATCGTACTCGTCGACGACGGTTCTACCGATGGAACCGGCGAGTTCGTGCGCACCCTGAAGCCCCCCTGCAAGCTGGAGTACATCTACCAACCGAACAGCGGCCTCGCACACGGACGCAATCAGGGTATCCGACACGCGAACGGTCACATCATCCTGTTCATTGACGATGATATCGTCGCCTCCTCCAACCTCCTGGCCGAACACGTCAAGACGCACTAGCGTTACATGGACCACGTGGTGAGAGGATGGGTGAACCATACCGACGATCTGGAAAACATCACCAGACCTCACTTCAACCTTCAGGACTTCTCGACCGCCTTCTTCTGGACCAGCAACGTGTCGGCAAGCCGCAAGCATTTGCTGCAGGCCGGCCTTTTCGACGAAGATTTTCGTGAGTACGGATGGGAAGACCTTGAGCTGGGCATGCGTCTCAAGCGGCTCGGTCTTGACATGAAGTACAACAAGAAGGCCATCGTCTACCACTACAAGGCCCGATGGACGCCTGCCGACGTCAAACGCCTGTGCCGGCAGGCCCAGGCCAAGGCCCGTACGGCCGTCATCTTTGTGGAGAAGCATCCGACGTGGCGCACCCGGCTGGCAACAGGGCTACACGGTCTGCGCCTGCTCGCGCACACCATTCTTTCGGTAGGTGGCCTCATGGAGCGCTTCTACCGCTCGGTCGTCTTTCACGACGACAACGAGGTCCTCACGGGATTCCGGCTGCTCTGTGCGCAACAACTGGTCATCTACGTCTACTTCCAGACAATCATTGATTGCCTGCGAGAAAAGCGACGAGGCACCTGCAGGGCAGGTGGCCAGACCGGCTCCCATTCCGAGTCAGAGCCTTCGCCTGTCGGGCAGAACGCCACGATCCGTTGATGGAACATTTCGATATCCGGCCGTGAGCGAGGCCGTCACCCCATGCCTGCATCCCGACGGCCCACCGGTTGACGCCCCGCTTCGCATTCTGCTCATTCGTCTCGACGGCCTTGGTGACACAGTGCTCACCACCCCGCTCCTCGCCGCGATTCGAAAGCAATGGCCGCGCTCGTCGGTAACCGTAATCGCGTCAGCCACCGGAGATGCGTGCCTCGCGAACCACCCGGGTGTCGGGAACACGATCGTCTTTTCGCACCAGCACAGCACGATAGCCGAGAAACTGGCGCTGGGCCGCCGCCTGAAAAGTGCCTCCTTTGACGTTGCCATCACGGTTACCGAAAAGGCATGGGCCTACGCGTGGCTGCGCATGAGCCGCGCGCCGCGGCGCATCGGTTTCTGGCCAGGATGGACCAAGCCTCTCAAGTCGTGCGCCCTCGCCGGCGCGCTCACCGACCGCGTCCCCGAATTCCCGGAACTGCACGAGACCGAAAGGCACCTCAAACTGCTCGCCCCCCTGGGGCTCGATGTCAATCCAGGGCCGTTGTGGCTCCCACACGCTCCGCCTGACCAGCGAATCCCCGGACGCGTCGCGCTTCACCTCTCAGGGAAGTGGCTGCGCGATGGTTGGGACAGTGCGTGGCTTGCCACGCTCACCGGGGCCCTGGCAAGCGCAGCGCCAGGAGGGCTTCTGGTCTCGGCGGGTGGCCTGGAAAGGGAATGGGCCCGCAGTTTCTGCGCAGAGTATGCCTCGGCCGAGCGAGGTCCAGCGCGAGTCGACACGGAACATGTCGGCCCACCCGAAGCCGGGCGCGTGGAGTTCGTGGTCGACCCGCCTTTTGACAGATGGGTCGACGCGCTCTCCCGCTGCCAGGTCCTCGTGTCCACCGACACCGGAGCGGTTCACGTCGGTGCAGCCCTGGGCCTCTCCGTGGTCGACGTCTTCCCCGCAAACACCCCTTCGGCCGATGTCCTTCGGTGGAAACCCTGGAAGGTTTCATACGTCATCATCCTGCGTCCTCCCGGCCCGGAGAACGCCAACCTGTTTGAGCAAGAAATTCTTCGCGCAACGCGAAATCTGATGCAGTTGAGCCCATGACACCAGAATTCAGCATCGTCGTTCCGACCTTCAACCGACGCGACACGCTCGAGGTCGTGCTTCCTTCATTGCTTGCACTGGAGCCCCCGGCTGGCGGATTTGAAATCCTCATCTGCGACAGTGGCTCGACCGACGGCACCGACGACCTGGTTGCCGCACTTGCCGCTGGCCAGGCCGAACGCCTCCGACTTGTCCGCGGCGCCAATCGGGGTCGCTCCGGAGCGCGCAACAACGGCATCCGGGCCGC
>JAJXVI010000334.1 GCA_021782195.1 bacterium
GCCTCCTTCCTGCCATCCCGCGTGAAGCGCGGTACCTCCGCCGAATGAAATTCCTCTCAGGGTCTGCAAGAAGAAGTCGCGATCAGTGACCGGCCTGTTCCGTACCAGCGTGGATACTGTCTGGTCGAACACTGTGATGCTTGCGCGATCTGTTGGCAACATTACGCTCAACGCGAACGATGCAGCTTCCACTGCCCGTTGCAATTTATGACCCTGCATCGAGCCTGAGCGGTCGATCACAAACGCCAGGTTGAGGGGAGGCCTTTGCTCGTCGGTGGCGCGTGGGCCAGCGTCGATGCTGACAAGAACGTCAATCGTACTGATTGCGTCACTGCTTGTTGCCCCACGCTCTGCAATACATGTGATGACAGGTTGATTCATGCGGATACACTCCCATCGAACTGATGTTGTAAGTGTACCATTAAATGTAGTCAGTGTCTATAGATTGTATTGTTAGATATCTGGATTGTGACGGTATTGCTTCTGGCGGTGCGTCTTGATGCCGTCGAACCGTCCTCAAGACCGAGGAGGTAACCTCTGGCCTGCGTGGTGCACAATCCAGGTATACGACTTTGAGCAGTCGCGGAGCGTGCCGTGCCCCCAGACCCAGAATGCAAAACCTTGCAGCCAGTCGATTTCCTGTGCGCCAAAGTGGATGGTAGGAAGCACAACTTCGGGGTCGACCGTCAAAACCACAAAGTTGCCTCTGTCGTTTCCAAAGAAGTGCAAGCATCGCGACGGCTGGTTCGACTGCACGGCTGCCGCCAGATCCTCGGGGATCCACCCGATGCCGTTGACGAAAAACTCACCTTTCACGTGTTGTTGACCGTATGTGGCGGTTCCACTCCTGGCCCATCTTCCGACCAGGGCTCGGAACGGGATCCCGTTTGCACGCAGCGCGGACCCGTAGAGGATCTCGAGACCGCCGCAGTCGCTGGTGGCCGTGAGCGTTTCGTGACTCGCGATGCGGTCCATCCTGGACGTGTAGCGGTAGTGCCCATTGTGTGCCAGGAAGATGAAGATGCGACGGGCCAGGTCAAGGTCGTCCTCATGGGGGCGCCGGTAGAGTCGTTCCCGTCGCATCCACGCCGTGAACGCGGGTGCGCGGAAATCGAAAAGGTGCGATTCGGAAAGTTGCAACGCGCGTGCGCTCCGCGACAACACCAGGTGAGAGGCGCCCCCCTGTCGCTTCCATTCACCCGCCGGCTCCGGGTCGGTGCCGTGGACGTTTCGTACAGGGGAAATTCTCGAGATATCCACGAGCCTTTCGGCATACAACCGGATGTCAGCGGTCAGCACGACCTGGATGCTGTTCGGTCCGCGCTGTACGACTTCGAAGATCGCGGTGCGCCGCGGCGTTAAATCCGCCACGATCCGGCCCGCAGGGGTGGTGGCCGATCGGGGGTGTTGTCGCCCGAGGAGGGGAGGACAGGGAAGGAAGACATCCCACAGGGGGGCGGTGATGGATGGCGCACTGATCTGTACGCGCGCTTCAACGCGGACGGTTCGCGCGGGCCAGCGCAGGAGGCGCCAGTGTGGAGTCGCGGACGCCGGCGACGCGAGGATCGCCAGGAACCCGAGGACGGTGCCGAGGCGGAACGTGCGAGGGCAGGACATAAGGACGCGCTTCACGGTCGGTGGCCGGGACCCCTCCCGGATGCCGGAACTTTCGCGGGACGCGCGGTGGGGACGCGCAGAAAAAAACGCTCCAGTCGGAACCGTGCCCGACGGGAGCGCGCGTTCCGGGCGCCACGATGCGCCCGGGTCGGCTCAGTGGTGGACTGTAGGGGAAGACGCGGGGCCTGGCGAGGGCGCGGCCTTTGCTTTCTTCCTGTTTCCCGTCATGTTGACGAACAACGTTGCGGGGATTGCGTGCTCACCGCTGCGGTCGAACGCCGTGATCACGAACGAATAGGAGACGTTCAGGAAGCGTAGCGGGAAGCTGAACTTCTGAGAGAAGTAGCCGTGTGCGTCAGAGGTCGTCTCAATGCTCCCCAGCGTGCGGGTCACGGTGCCGATTCGCGGCGGTTGGCTTGCGTTCTCGTTTCCGTACCCGTAGTGGTTTGTCGCACCGAAGCTGGGGGTGATCGTGACAGTGGAGAACGGTCGCGTATGCCCCTTGATGACGATATCGTAGCCCTGGACGCTGCCACTGGCTGGCGAGAGGATGCGGATGGTGAACATCTGACCGAAAATGCGTGCGATGTGGTTGGAGGTATTTCCCTCGACGTGGCCATCGGGCCAGGTGATGCGGACGCTAACGGGAACCCCCATTGCATAATCACTGCGCTTTACGGTGTGGTGTGCCACGTATTCGCCGGGGCGGGTTTCGTGGAGGGGAAAGCTGAAGCGGTCGCCGACCAGGGCCAGCGCCTTTCCGCCTCGAGGAGCGTGTGCAACGACCGTGAAGACGTCGCCTTCGTAAAGAGTATTGCCGGCGTTGTCGGTGACGCTCACGTCGCGGTCGTGCAATGGACCTTCCACCGGTGCGGGCGACTGGAATGTCCAGTTCACAACGCGCGGTTCTCCGGTCAGTGTCGTCATCTTGATGGTGATGCGGTGCAGGCCTCCGGGGAGGCGATCTGGCACTGCGATTGAGAGCACCTCTTTGTGGCGTCTGACCTGTTCGGTTACGTCGCGATTGTCGATCCACACCGTCACGGGGCGTCCGTTCAGTATCGCGGCCTCGCCGGTGAGATGTACCTGGATGGAACCCCCACTCTCGACGAGATCGCCGGGAGCTGGAGCGACCGCCACACCCGGGGCAACAGGTGTGAAGGGGGAGGAGGCTGGCGCGGCCACTATCGGACCGCTCAGCGCGAGCACGACGAGGCCTGCGCAGAGCGCTGCCAGTACACGGATGCGAAAAAGACGTGCGAGCGACATGGGTGCCTTTCCACTTTGCCGGCAGGTCAAACGGTTCTTCAGTCGCGTGCCCGGACGCCAGCATGCGTTGACGGCGGCATCGACTCGAGCCGGTTGCGGGGCCAGCATCACGTCATCCGGCTTCAGAGATTCAATTTCCTGCCGCCTCGCCGCATTCGAGCGCGGGCACCGTCAGGAAGGAGACCCGAGCAGGGGATGCGAATTGCCCCCCCTGCTCGCCTGCCCCCGTTCAGCGTTCCGGTGAGGGTTACGCGTCCCGGGTCGGGCGTTGCCCATTCGTGCCGTGAGCGCCTTTGTTGGCATCCGGCGCAGAGCATGTTGCTGAGGTGAAAAATGGCGAGACGAAGGGTTGTGGTGACCGGCATCGGTGCGCTGACGCCTCTCGGAACGGGCTGTGAGGCTTTCTGGGAGGCCTGCAAGGCTGGACGCTCCGGAGTCGGGTACATCACCCGCTTTGACGCCACGGCCTACTCCTGCAAGATCGGTGCCGAGGTAAAGGATTTCGAGCCTGAACGCTACCTGTCGAAGAAGGAAGTGCGAAAGATGGACCGCTTCCTTCACTTTGCGACGGTCGCGTCGAAACTGGCGATTGAGGACGCGAAGGTCGAGATCACCCCGGAACTCGGGGCCGAGTTTGGTGTGATCATTGGCTCCGGGATCGGGGGGATGGGGACCCTGGAGCAGCAGCACAGCGTGCTTTCAGAGCGTGGCCCGGACAAGGTGAGTCCGTTCTTCATTCCGATGATGATTGCGAACATGGCCAGCGGCACGGTCAGCATCATGTTCAACCTGCAGGGTCCCAATCTGAGCATTGTGACTGCCTGTGCGACCGGTGCGCACAGTATCGGGGAAGCGACCCAGATGATTCGTGACGGGCGAGCGACGATGATGCTTGCTGGTGGCGTGGAGGCTGCAATCACGCCGATGGCTGTGGCCGGGTTTGCCTCAATGCACGCGCTGTCGACCCGTAACGACGATCCGCTTCACGCTTCTCGGCCGTTCGACCGCGATCGTGACGGGTTTGTGATGGGAGAAGGCGCCGCCGTGCTCGTGCTGGAGAGCCTGGATTCTGCTCGTGCTCGTAATGCGAGAATCTACGGCGAGATTGCAGGCTTCGGGATGTCTGCCGATGCTTACCACATCACCAATCCGCAGCCAGAAGGCAGGGGTGCCGTGCGCGCAATGCAGAAGGCACTCGAGGATGCCGGAGCCTCCGTCGAAGATGTCGATTACATCAACGCGCACGCCACCTCCACGCAGATCGGCGATCGCACGGAGACGATTGCGATTCGCAGTCTGCTGGGGGCACGTGCCAACCAGGTGGGCGTGAGCAGCACGAAGTCCATGCAC
>JAJXVI010000335.1 GCA_021782195.1 bacterium
TTGCCGTGCGGGTACGGAGTATCGACTCGACCGAGCCAAGGGCACCATGGGTAGCGTCGACAAAATGCCGAAGTTGCATCGGAGCGTCTCGCTCCCGCACGGCATGCTCGCCTCCGAACAGAACGGACGATGTCCTGCGCGCCGAGCCGTTGCCGCAAACCTGGTGAAAGCGCGCGCACCACGAGTACAGGCTCTCATCTCCCTGCCAGCCGGGCAAGAATGCGATGGGCGACACGGCTCGGAATCTCGCGCTACTGGGAATCTGCGCCGCTCGCGGTGCGCATGCTTGCAAGGAGATTGCCTCTCCACTCCTGCGATCGATTGTCGGACGGGTTCATTTCACCGGTGGGTTGAGCCTTTCCTTTCGAAGATGGCCGCCTGGCCTTGGCTTTCGCGGAAGCCCCTTGCCGCTGGCCCTGTTCATCACCCCCTCCGACTGGGCTGCTCCGCGGCGAAGCGGCTGCCGCGCTTGCCGCCGAAGGATTCGCGTCAGCGGCCCATAGCGTCCTGTAGACGGCTGTGGGAATGTCCACGTAGGCCGCCAGGGCCGTGGCGTCGCGACGAACAAACGCCTCGATCCGCGGGCGAATGGGCGTCAGCATCTCGCTGCTCCGGTATACGGTATCTACGAGTTCCGCCGTGACGCGTCGGTGGCCACACCGGAGCGCATGCATCTGCACGGCGCGGCGAAGTCGGGAGACGTACCGAGGGAATCCTGCCGTGCGCCGCCAGATGAAGCCCTCCAGGGTCTGGTCCAACGGGTGATCGGAAAACGGCCGATAGGGTTCGTCCGGCTCGTTCAGGAGCGTCGGCAACCACAAGAAAGGGATCCACTGATTCTTCCAGGTCTCGTTGTCGTGGCTGGGGATCGGATGCGTCTCGAACCAGCCACTCTCGGAGAATCGGTCGACATCCTGGCTGAACGTACGAAGCACCTTGAAGGCAAGGGGATTTCCGATGAGCAGGGTCGGCACCCCCCAGTTCAGCAGGCGAAGGAAGAAGGTCAGGAAGTCAGGCCCATATTCGTTGACGGCGAGGTTGCGCTCCTGCGCTTCTTCGATCACGAGAAGGCCGCAGCGATGGACAGCAAGCAGGTGCAGGAACACCACCAGGCGCTTCTCCACAGTCCAGTTCGATCCCTTGTACTGTTCGGAATAGTTCTCGCCGAGAGCCTTGTCGAGCTCGAGGAAGGCACCCTGCAGAAACCCACCGCGGGTGCCGTCGGACGGCATGTGGACCTTGAGCCAGACCAGCTGCTTGAGCGATCTCCAGCCGGCATCCTCGTTCGGCCCATGCTCGATGACCTGGTGGTGCAGGCGCAAGAACGCGTCAATGGCATGCGACTTGCCGGTTCCGGTGATGCCCTGGATCACGGCGCCGTTGGCATAGGACGCCCACCAGCGAGCTTCCTGGATCGCCTGTCCCTTCTGGCTTCCCGACTCGAAGATGAACCGGCGGTTCCTTTCTTCGCGAGGGTCGCGGTGGTGCAATCCCGTGTAGAGCATGTCCTGGATATGCGACGCGATCTTCAGGGCCTGGGGGGTGGGTACCAGGATCTGCTTGTAGACGTGAACCAGATCCTGGCGCAATCCGATCGGAATCTCTGCAACGTCCTCCGGAGTGATCGGGCTCACGCGTAGCTTTTCGTAGAGCTGCGCATCGCTCATGCGCGGGGGCAATCCCGCGACGAGAGGGTTGGATTGCATGGATTGCAGCATCTGTTGGAGAATACTCATCGGGACTACTCCTGGGAAACGGTGGGTTCAGATCCCTGCCGCAGGGACTGGTTGACCAGAGCCTCGAAGGGATCAAGCAGAGCATGCTCGGACGGTGGCCGGACGACCATGCGGGAGGCCTCCTGCGTGGCTCCGCGCGCGGAAGCCTCGCCCTGGAGGGATTCGGTGAGTTTCGGTATGCCGGTCATGGCGGCAAGCTCCTCGGCCTTGTTCTTGCTGATGCCCTTTCGCAGGGCCGTCTTGCTGGGAACCTTCCCGTCCTCGGCCAGTGCGTGCATTTCGGCCTTGCGTTCCTTGTCGGCGCGGGCCGTTGCACGTCGCACTTCCTCGATGCGATTCACCGCGGCTTGCGTGCGCGCTACGCGGCCGAGATAGCCATTCAGGCGGTCGTCGTGCATCAGCGTGAGCCAGTCGAGCAGCGTCAGCTCACGCATTTCTGGATCGTGGGTGATGAGCTCGATCTTGTGGAGCCCCTCGAGGTGGATCCACGACTCGCTGGGGTTTGAGGGGTCCAGATGCAGCGTGACGTTCTTGGCCGCCTTGTGGGTTGACAGGACATGCCTGTTCAGCCATTCGCTGCGGTAGACGAGGTTGGGAATGAGGCGCCTCGTTTTCGTCGTAGGATCGAGCAGATGCACGCCATCCTGGTGAATCACGCCTTTCAGGGCGGGCAGGCAGCGCACACGCAGGTTGTCGAGAGTGCGCGGGGCCGAGGCGACGTAGCCGTTTTGCTTCATCCAGAGGATGACGCCCCGCCGGGTCGGCTCGACGCCGGCTCGGCGCATCTCGAGCGTCGGGAGCTCGATGATTTCCTCGTTGTTGTGGTAGAGGATGTCCTTGATGAGGAGGGCCATGTACTCGGGGAAGTTCAGTCGGGCCAGTTCCGCCCGCGAGGGCTCGCCGCGCTTGCTGACTCGCCCCATCGTCGAACCCGGTGTGCGATGATCCACCCGGCGGTGTTTCTTTTGGTGGTCCGATTCCAGCGGTGACTTGTTCAGCGCGATGTACGCGGGCCCGAAGGATGCTCCCGCTTCCATCTCCTGCAGGGCCTCCATGGCATCGTTTCCCTTGGGTTCGCCGTTGTCGCCCGGATGTCGGTGGAAGGTCGTGGCCAACCAGTCGTCGGGTTCGATGTGGATGCCGTAACGAGCACAGAAGTCCACCTTGTCCTCGGCCGCGTGGAGAATGGCCAGAAGGGTCGTCATGCTGGCGACGTTTTCGAACCCGACGTGCACGCCGAAGATGTAGTTCACGGCGCCGCCCATGACCACGGTGCGCCAGGGAGATCCGAGGATCTTGAGGCGTGAGGCGCAGGACACCAGCGTCTGATCCGTGCTGGTGCTGTCGACGAAAGCCTCGTCGTTGTAGGCGGGAAACCGGCCCTTCATGCTGCCCATGCGCGCAGCGCGCCGGATCGCATCGGGCGAAAGGACCAGCGGCGTTCCCTTGGTTTCGAGAACCTCATCAGCGCGCTCACCCCAGTACTGGAACTGCTCGACCGTGTAATCCTTCGCTTCCTTCTTCAGCTCGACGGTGGCCGTGACGCCGTCGTATGAGACGCTGTCCACGAAATAGCGATGCTTCGTTTTATGGAACGCCTCTGTGGTGGACACACCGGCCTTGCGAAATTTCTTCCAGCCCAGTGCAAAGAGCTTGCGCACCTCCTCGTCGCAGTTTCGACCGACCGCTTCTGACGCTGGCCTCAACGATGGGTCACGCGGCTTGCCTGTCTTTCGCCTGGACAGCTTGCGTCGTCCGGGAGCTCCGGAAAACGCATAGCCCGGCAGGAGCGCTGCCGGCATTTCCCCCAGGCCCAGGATGTAGGCGTTGAGAGTGCGGGCGATCTTCGGGGCACATTTGCGCTCGAGTTCCTCGGCCCTCCGCTTCGGCCACCCGCGGCGTTTCGGGTCGAACGCGATCTCCTCGATCGTTCTCCCCTCCACGAAAGGCCGTATCAGCTCGTAGAGTTCCATCGCCCTTGCATACCAACTCCGAAGCGTGCGACGTGTTCGGCGATTCAGGTCGGGAGCCTGATCCTCTTTTTTGTCTCTGACGAGCTGCTCGGGGCGAAGCAACTGGTGGGAGGGCGCCTCGTAGCGCGCCACGACCAACTCCTTCTTGGCGATGTCCGAGCGAAGCGCCTCCAGGCTGACTCGCACCGGCGACTTGATGTAGTGCACCCGCCTGCCCACCTTGGGCTTTTCGCGTAGTGGCACGACGACCGCCTCGCCCATGCGCGCATCGCAGGCGACCACGCGCGCGACGGGTACGACCTTCTCGTTCTTGTCGTACTGGATGAGCATGCATCCGGAATAGATTTCAGACATGGGCTTCTCCCAGATAGCGTCGGCGCAATGGCGCCAGGACGTTTTCCGCACCCCTGTGCATGGGCTGCGTCATCCGGATGGTCTGGCTCAGATCGATGTCGACCAGGTGCGTCCAGATGCCCAGACGCAGGAACAGGAAGACGTCTTCACGCTCGTTCAGTCCACAC
>JAJXVI010000336.1 GCA_021782195.1 bacterium
TCTGTCCCCCTGCCACGTGCGTCCCGCGCCGCGATTGCGCAGCCAGGGCGTGCAAGGCGGAACGAGTCCACCGTTGGAGCCGGAAGCCCGACTTTTGACGACGGAACGATTCCAAGCGACAACAGATTCATACGGTGAAGGCCGGGTCACGCGTCGATTCCTTCCGACGCAGCCTAGACAAGCGACCCGGACGGCTGAAAGGAGACCTCCTACAAATGGACAGCACAACCGGTACGCCCGAAATCCACGAAGCAGCCGACGTGCAGACCGCAGAAACCGAGCAGGCACACGAAGCCGCCGAGATGACAATGGCCGAGTTCGAAAAGTCCTTGACCGAATTCGCTCCGGGCAGCTTCGTCCACGGGCGCGTCGTACGGGTCGACAAAGAGGGTGTGATGGTTGACATCGGCTACAAGTCCGACGGCGTCATCCGCATCAATGAGCTTTCTCATCGCTTCGTCACCGATCCGGCTGAGTTCGTTTCGGTCGGTCAGGAGATTGACTGCGTGGTCCTGAAGGTCGATGACTCCGAGGGAAACATCCAGCTCTCCAAGAAACGTGCAGACCTTGAGTCCGCCTGGAAACGCGTCATCGACGCCCACGCAAGTGGCGAGACCCTGACCGCCACGGCCATCGAACAGGTGAAAGGCGGCCTGATTGTGGACCTTGGCCTTCGCGGCTTCCTTCCTGCCTCGCAAGTCGACACCCGTCCGGTGAAGGACCTGGGCGACTACGTCGGGGAACCGCTCCGCCTCAAGGTGATCGAGGTCGACACGCACAAGCGCAAGGTCGTCCTGTCGCGCAAGCGGGCACTCGAAGAGGAACGTCAGAGCGCCAAGAAGACCACGCTGTCCGACCTCGTGGAAGGCCAGATCATCCGCGGTCGGGTCGCACGCACGACAAATTTTGGTGCCTTCATCAACCTGGGCGGTGTTGACGGCCTGGTCCACATTTCCGAACTGTCATACCGCCGCATCAAGGACCCCAAGGAAGTCGTCAGCATCAACGAAGAAGTTGACGTGCTTGTTCTCAAGGTCGACAAAAAGAAGGAACGAATCTCGCTTTCCTTGCGGCAGGCTCGTCCCGATCCCTGGCTCACGATTGAAGACAACTTCGCGGAGAACCAGGTCGTCAGCGGTAAGGTCAGCAAGCTCGCAAACAAGTACGTGTTCGTGGAACTGGCTGAAGGTATCGAAGGCCTGATCCCCCTGGGAGAGCTCTCCGTGGAGCGCGTGACCAAGCCGGACGACGTGGTTTCGATCGGCCAGCAGGTAGACGTCAAGATCATGAAGTTGCAGCCCCAGATGCGTCGCATCGAGCTGTCTCTGCGTCAGGCGTCACCGGAGTGGAAGACCGAGTATCGTTCCGAGCGTGGAACCGGGCAGTTCACCATGGCCCAGCTTCTCAAAGACAAGTTCCAGGAGCGCGGGATCACCAACATCGACGCGCATCTGCGGGGTGCTGCGGCACCGCGCGCTGAAGGTGCGGTCTCGGAGCCGGCCCCAGCGCCGGCCACCGAAGAGACACCGGCCGAGACGCACTAGGTCAGTTCGAGATCATCACCGCCGAAAAGCGGGGATCCCGAACTGCCGTTCCCAGTCCGGCTGAGGCGCCTCCTCGGATAGATTGTCACCGGGGCGGCGCCTCTCCCGTTCTTCCACAAGCGCTCGCGAGAAAAGGTGGACGTGCATTGCAGGGGTATCGAATCGGCCTGACCGGCGGAATTGGAACCGGAAAGAGCGTCGTCGCGACAGTGCTGGTTCGCCTGGGGGCCGTCGTGATCGATGCCGATCAGGTCAGCCGTGACGTCGTGGCACCGGGAAGCCCCGTGCTCGCCGAGATCGTGCGAACCTGGGGCCGTTCGGTCCTTGATTCGGGAGGTTTTCTCAATCGCCCGGCACTGGCGGCGCAGGTATTTGGACACCCCGAGGAAGTCGCACGCCTCAACGCGATCACGCATCCGGCGATTCTGACGGAGATGACAAGACGCGCGCAGAACGCCACCGAGACCATGCAGGTTCTCATGGCCCCATTGCTTCTCGAGAGCGGGGCTGCACGACTCGTTGACGAGATCTGGGTGGTCACCGCAGGCGAGGACGAGCGGGTGCGACGCATCCGGTCACGCGACGGAATCGAGGAATCGGAAGCGCGCCAGCGAATCGCGGCGCAAATGAAACCCCAGGATTCCATTCGACTGGCCCACGAAGTGATTGACAACAGCGGCCCTCTGCAGGCCACGGTCCTGCTCGTCGAAGAGGCCTGGGAGCGCGCACGGGAAAGGGCTTCGCAATGCGAAACGAAGACAAAAGCATCACAATCAATCGAAAAGCCTACCACGACTATTTCATCGAAGAGAAATACGAGGCCGGCATCGTCCTGACCGGAACTGAAGTCAAGTCGTTACGGCTTGGTCGGGCCAACCTGCAAGACGCCTACGCCCGCGTCGTAAACGGCGAGTGCTGGCTCTACAACGCCCACATCAGCCCGTTCGAGCAGGGAAACCGGTTCAATCACGACCCCCTCCGCCCCCGAAAACTGCTCCTGCACCGCCGTGAGATCGTGACCCTGGCCGCCGCCACACAGCAGAAGGGGCTTTCCCTCATCCCTTTGCGATTGTACTGGAACGAGGGGCGGTGCAAGGTCGAAATCGGACTCGGCAAGGGCAAGAAGTCGTACGACAAGCGCGAAGCCCTCAAAGAAAAGGAGACGAAGCGCGAAATCGCCCGCGCGGAGCGACGCGGCTGACCCGCTCTCCAGGGTACGACGAGGCCGCTACGGCTCGGGCTGGGTTCCTGAGCCGCGCTTCTCGCGCCACCGCAACTTCGGAGCGTCCGGGCGAACCGTCGAAGTCAACAGACGACGCGTCGGATCCGACTGAGGAGGGGTAGCGGAAGGCCGACGCGTGACCTGATCCACAATTCGAGTCGCCGCCGCAGCGACAACAGGGTCTGCATCCTCGAGGAGCGCTTGCAGACCGTGTACGATCCGCTTCTGGGAAAGCGGGGTGATCAGGTATCCGAGCGCAGACACAGCCGCAGTACGCACCAGGGTCGGACGCAGGCGCTTCATGGCACCCTTCCGCTCCGCGAGTGCCAGCAGGAGATCGGTGGAGTCACGGTCTCCAATCTTCCCGAGCGCGACGCAGGCCGCAGCCTGCACCCGCACGCCGGTCTCACTGCCAAATCGCCCGGCTCGCGCAAGCATCTTCTCCAGCGCCGGTCCGGCCGCTGCGAGCCGCTGTTCACCAATCATGAAGATCACGTCGTGGCGCACATCCTCAGACTCGGCTTCAAGCGCTCGAAGCAGCATGGCCTGAACCATTCCAGCAGATGAGGTGCGCACAAGCGTCTCAAGCGCGGCGTGGCGCACCTCACGATCCGGGTGCCGGATAAACGACTCGACCCGCGAAAAGAGGGTCGCGTCCCCCAGATCTTCCAGAGCCGTCAGATAGTGGGCAGTACGTTTCGGAAGGGTCGACGAGTAGAGGCAATGCATCACCAGTGACGATGCCTGCGTGGTGACGCGCGTCAGCAGCGAAACGGCAATGCGACGGGCACGCATGTCGTCAGAGTCACCGATCAGGGTCAGAAGCGGTTCGACCGACAGGCTGCCGGCTTCCACGTAGAACTTCGAGGCCAGCGCGATCTTCATCCCTCGACCGGACTCGAGATCTCGCGCAAGCACGCGCCAGTCACGCGTCACGGCGTCCACAAAGCCAAGGTCGATGTAGCGCGCAAGCTCTCGTTCCCAGACGCTGGCGTCCCCGCGCGCCGTCGCGGCCGCAAGCCGTTCCACAACGGGTGGTCGCATCGCGTCGCCATCCTCGCCGCCTTCCGGGAGCGTCGCGTCCCCAGCATCGCGCGAAGCGTCCTGCAACGACTGAGGATCGGTGGCGAACCCTCCCGGTCCCCCCGTCCCCCGCACGGCGAGGAGCCCGTCTCTCCCCGAATGCGGGTGCCCTCCTTCCGTCCCCCCGGATTCGTCACGACGCACCGCAATCTCCGTCTGCATGGTCGGCACGATGCGCGTCACACCCACCTCTCGGAGGAGTGCGGCAAGACCACCTCGCATACGCAGATCGGCGCTTCCCATGGAGACGAAAGCCACGAACGCCTTCAGCTCGCTTGCCGAGACGCCTCTGTGAAACGTCAGCACACTGACCTCTGCGCCGGTCATCCACTCGGAACTCACTCGCGCACGCGAAAGCGCCACCCCGTTCATGGTCCAC
>JAJXVI010000337.1 GCA_021782195.1 bacterium
GCAGGTACGTCCGCAAGGTGATGACCGCCTATCGCACGTACAAGCGTGAGACGATCGTCGGGTCAGGCGGTTCCACACCCACGAACGCACCAACCTCCCGCTGATCCCTCGCCCAGCATCGCGCGAAACCGGCAACAGTCGCGTGTCAAACGGGGAGGACTGAGCCGCGACCACGTTCAAATCTTCTCTTGAGATCCGAACGCTGTCATGGTGTGGTGCGGGCTTCCCTCCCGCCCCAGGGTTTCTACAAGCGGGTCTCATCCGCGCCCAGGCGTGGAAACGGAGGGAGTGGTTGCATGCATATCGTCGTCAAGGGCAAAAACGTAGACGTGACTGACGCCCTGAGAGCCCATGCTGAAAAGCGTATCAGCAAGATCGTCAAGTACTTTGATCGCATCATCTCTACCGACGTGACCCTCAGTACCGAGCGCAACTGGCACATCGTCGAAGTCACCCTGCATGACAACAACGGCCACATCCTGCGGGGAGAGGAGCGCACCAATGATATGTACTCCTCTATCGACAAGGTCATCGACAAGCTCGAGCGCCAGGTGAAGCGACAGAAAGGAAAGGTCACCCACAAGGGGCGTGGTACCCACCTTGGGGAAGAACTTGCCACCGGCAAAGAGGAAGAAGCCTCGGCCGACAGCGCGAAGTCCAAGACCGAGCCCGGCATCGAACCGAACCTGGAGAATGTGCGGCATTTTGACGCCCCTCCAATGTCAGTCGAACAGGCTGTCAAGGAGCTCGAGTCGAGCACGCATCCCTTCTACGTGTTCAACAACTCCGCACTTGGGCGCATCAACGTACTGTATCGAACGCCAAACGGGTACGGATTGATCGATCCCATTCCCGCCTGATTAACGGAACACGCAGCACGCGGACCTTTCCGCGTCTCCGGGGGGCCAGCGGCCCCCTTCGTTTTTTACACCGCCTCGTCTCGGCAGACCTGACCCCCTCGACTCGGAACTGCGACGCCGCCGCTCGTTGCAATGCGCGCCATCCGTCCCAGGCAGGCGCGCAGGAGCCTGTCGTTGTCTGAGGCATCCTGTTTGCGCATCCGACCGTTCCGATAGCACACCCGCGAATTTTCGCACGCGTAATTGCGCCGAGGCCCCTTGCCCTCGGGATGGAAGCGCCTGCCTCCCGAAGACCCGTATATGCGAAGGATCCACGCAACACACGCCGCGAAGAATCATTTACAGGAAGATCGATCACGAGGGCGCAAAGAGGCCCGCCACCCGACGTCCGGTGGCCTGCGCCTCCCAGACCGCTATTTCGATCGTGTCCACACATCTTTGAGAATCGAGGCCCCTGGAATGCTGAATCCGCATGAGGAGAGTCGTCCCTCTCGCACAACGCATGGCTTGCTCGTTGCGGCCACCTTGCTGGCTCTCCTGCTGGCGCTGTTCCTTCCACGAACGATTCACCAGGCACATTGCACAAACGTGCATGCAAACGTCCTCGCGCAATCTGACGTGCCCGTCACTGCGGCACTGGGCGGAAACGTGAATCAGCCCGTTGCCATGGGCGGCGCAACCAGCCTGCCTCCTGCAACTCGGAACGAAAGCAGTTCAACGCTGGCGGGCACGAACCCCGACCATCCCAAGAGCAAGAAGACCACCTTCCCCTTCTATGCGGAGTATCTTAAGAATCCGGCCAGTCTCGGTTTCGAGCCGGACGAAGCACTTTTTGAGCAGGTTCACCTTCAGATCAAGGCCCAGCATTACGGGCACGACCCGGAAAGCAAACTCTACCAGGGTGTCGCAGCCGAGACCAGGGTCCTTCTCAAGGAAGCGTCAATCCCCACCGAAGCGCTCGACCACATGACGGTCGACCAGAGCCTGCCTCGCGCCATCATCAAGGCGTACGGCACAAGACTCAACAACGGCCTGCTGTGGTACGCAATGATCCGCGGCCTCCTCAAAGGCACTGACGACCCCTACTCGGTCTTGATGACGCCTCGAGAGTATCGCCACCTCATGGAGGACATGGAAAGCGAAACCTTCGGAGGCATCGGCATCTACATTGAACTTGACGCGAAACACAACAACCAGTTGACCATTGCCGGACCAGTCGAAGGCACCCCGGCCGAAAAGGCAGGCCTTCTCCCCGGTGACGAAATCCTGCGAATCAACGGCAAGCCGACGGCTGGAATGTCACTCGATGCAGCAACCACGCTGATTCGTGGTCCGGTGGACACGACCGTCGTGCTGACCATTCGACGCAAAGGTTCCCCGGATCGCGACTACGCCATCACCCGCTCTTCCATCGAGGTAAAATCTGTTTCCTTCAAGATGCTCGAGCACGGTCTCGGTTACATCAGGTTGCGCGTCTTTGGCGAAAAGACCGGCCAGGAGCTTCAAGAGGCGCTTGAGAACCTTCACAAGCAGGGCGCAAAGGCCCTCATCCTCGACCTGCGCAACAACGGGGGCGGCTACATCACGGCCGCCATCGATGTGTGCAGTCACTTCATCAAGCGTGGCGCACTCGTCACCTACGTGCTTCACAAAGACGGTTCAAGACGCGACTATCTCGGGGATGACACGGTGACCCGTACCACGCTTCCGATGGTGCTGCTGGTCAACCAGTACAGCGCCAGCGCATCCGAAATCACAACGGGCTGCTTCAAGGATTACGGCGTGGCAACCGTCATGGGCGTCAAGACCTTCGGAAAGGGATCGGTTCAGCAGTTGTTCCCTCTTCCCGGCGGAGACAACGAGCACGACCCCGCAGCACTGAAGCTCACAATCGCCCACTTCTTCACCCCGAAAGGTCACGCCATCAACAAGATCGGCGTTGAACCGAACATCCTGGTGCCGATGGATCCCCGACTTGTCGGGAGCAAGAAAGACGTTCAACTCGAAAAGGCTATTGAATTCTTCAAGTCCAGGGGTGTAATCTGAAGGCGCAAGTCCGGGCGCACGCACTCTCGATTTTTGCGCGCGACCCGGGGACCCCGAGCCCACTCCAATCTACTGGCCTGCCGTGGTCTGGCTGACAGGCCAGTTTCTGTCCGGAATGAAAGCGAGGAACGCTTGAGCGAAATTGGCGGGAAATACTTCCTGGCAACCTATGGCTGCCAGATGAACGTCCATGACTCCGAGGTCATCGCGGCAACCATGGAGGGCATGGGATGCTATCCCGTGGAGTCGCCGCGAGATGCAGACGTCATCATCTTCAACACGTGCTGCGTACGCGAGAACGCCGACGTGAAGGTATACGGGCGCCTGGGCGAATTCAAGCCGCTCAAAGACCGCAACCGCAACCTCATGATCGTGGTGGCCGGCTGTCTGGCGCAAAAGGATGGGGAAACTCTGCGAGCGCGCTTTCCGCACATCGATCTCGTGCTCGGAACCCACAATCTCCGCGATCTGCGACCTCTGCTGCTCGAGGTACGTGAATCGCACACTCCTCAGGTCAGGGTGAACATGGGGGTGGCCGCCCTTGACCTCGAGGCAAGGCGCGCGTCAAGCTTCCAGGCCTGGGTTCCCATCAGCGTCGGTTGTGACGAGTACTGCACCTTCTGCATCGTCCCTTTCGTTCGAGGAAGAATGCGAAGTAGAAGCATCGACTCGATTCACCACGAAGTTGCGAAGCTTGCGCGCCAGGGATTCCTGGAGATCACCCTGCTGGGACAGAATGTCAACGCCTATGGCGATGACATGGAGCCTCGCGTTGACTTCGCAGACCTTTTGAGGTCCCTGGCAGACATCGAGGGAATTCGCCGGCTGCGCTTCACGTCGCCTCATCCTCGCAATTTCTCCGACCGGGTACTCGACTGTCTTGCAGAAATCCCCATGGTCTGCGAACACGTGCACATGCCCCTGCAGGCCGGGGACAACCAGGTCTTGCGTCGCATGAACCGCCCGTACACACAAGAAGACTTTCTCGAACTGACACGCCGCATGCGTCGTCGCATTCCAAACATCGCGATCTCAACCGACATCATCGTGGGCTTTCCAGGTGAAACCGAGGAACAGTTCGAGAACACACTCAACGTCGTACGCGAGGTGCGCTTCGACCACGCCTACATGTTTGCGTACTCACAAAGAGACGGAACGCCCGCCATGAAACTGCACGAGCACCTGTCGGAAGAAGTCAAACTCGACCGCCTCTACCGCCTGATCCATGTCCAGAACAACATCACGATGCAGCACAATCAGGCCCTCGAAGGACAGATCCAGGAGGTGCTGGTGGAGGGTCCAAGCAAGAAGAACCCTGAG
>JAJXVI010000338.1 GCA_021782195.1 bacterium
AAGAATCCACCATCCCGAAGCGCTGAGCGAACCAGCCGCGCACTGGACTCCCGGCGTCGTACCACAGAACGAGCAGGACACCCTGGATTCCCTTCAGGCGACGCCTCATGATGTTGGGAAACTCCTCGGGCCAGGCATGTATCTCGGGTAGACCACGGTAGCCAGGGGCGTAATGGTAGCAAGGGTAGTGAAGGCGACTGATGTCATAGTCTACCTGGTCACGCGCATAGTAGTAGTTGAATGCGTGCATCATATGGTTCTGGAATCCCACGATGACGCTCGCCTGCGCCTGATGAGCGCGCGCAAAACGCGCGGGCGTAAGCCAGTCAGCCGAGCGAAAAAAGGGACCGCGCAGGTAGCTCGCCACCACTCCCAGGTTCACCAGCACGACCAGGGCAACGAGAACGACGCCCACGGCCCGCCCACGACGAGGGAGGGCCAGAAGACCGGCACCGAGCAGCATGCCCGCAAACGGGATATAGGGCATGTAGTAGCGGACCCGGGACAGTTCGGGAAGCTTGAGTGCGATAAGTGCAACCAGGAACAACGGGGGCATCAGCAACGCCAGCAGCAGGCGAAACGACATGATGCGTGTGCGCAGGGAGCGTGCTCCGAGGACCAGCAGTGCACCATATACGGCCGTCACCGCCACCGCCAGCAGAACACGCGAAGGAGCAAACCAGGTCGAAGCTCCCCCGAGCAGCGGAAGCGCGTTGTCGAGACCCGTCACGAGCGGGAGAAAGCGCAACGCGACGAGCAGGGCCTTCGTGGGGAGACCCTGTGCCCCCAGGTCGCGTCCGCTCGAGCGCGTCATCTGCTGCAGCAGCATCGGTATCCAGGGCAGGTAGAGAAGCACGACTCCGGCCCAGCAGGCAAGCAGCCAGAGCAGCCTCTCCCGCCGGCGCAGCCAGATCTCCTGCGGGTCGTGCACGAACACCATCACGCCCTGCGCCATCACGGCAAAAATGCCAAGGTAGTGACCATAAAGGAGCACGGCTGTGGACAACGTATAGCCTGCGGCCCAGCGCCCGCGACGCGCACTCGCGCGCTCCACGACACCGAGGTAGCACACCGTCGATAAAAGCGAGAAGCAGGTCAGGAACACGTACCCGCGCATCCACGTGTCATACTCCCACTGCAAGTACGTGAGCGACGACAGGGCAGCAGCCAGCAAACCCACTTGCGGTGAAAACAGGCGGCGCACCGTCAGGTACACAGCATAGACGGCCAGAACCGACAGAACAAACCAGGGCAGACGCAATCGGAACTCGTCATGCGATCCACACGACATCCAGAGCTTCAGGAGCACGTAGGGAGCCGGCGGATTGCGGTCCTTCTGCAGGTACCAGAGCGCCTGACCCCACGGATTGCGACACAGGTCATAGCTCCATCCCTCATCGATGTTCAGACGTGGCACAAGACAGACGGCAAGGCGAATCATCGCCGCAACGATCATTGTTCCAAGGAGCGCCAGATGATGTCGATCGAGACGGCGAGTCATGAAGAGTGACGCTGCAGTTCCCTCTCTATGAACTCCTCCTGAAGCGGCAGGGTGCGTCCCTTTGCAAAAGCGGACGGATGGTTCGAATCCTCGCGGTCGCGCTTGTCGATGTAGTGGGCGATGACAACCCGCGTGATAGACGCAGTGGGAACGGCCAGAAACATCCCTGGAAGCCCCAGGAGTTCGGCCCCTACAATGAGGGAGAAAAAGATGATGAGCGGAGGAAGTCCCACACTCTTTCCCACCACGGTCGGCACGATGACCTTGCCCTCCGTCAGGAACACGCAATACATGGAGAAAAGGACGATAAAGCCTTTCAGAACCCCTCCGTGTACGGGCATGAAGACGGCAATCAGGAAAGCGGGGATCATGCCGAGTGGCGTGCCAACGTATGGAATGAGATTAATCGTTCCAGCAAAACAGCCAATGATGATGGCGTAGGGAAGCCCGAGCGATTTGAGCACGATGGCGATGGCCGTGCCCACGATGACCGCCACCAGCAACTGGCCACGAATGTAGCGCCCCAGAACCTCGTCGATCTTGCCTGCAAGTTCCCGCACATCGTCGCGACGGTGCACCGGAAACATCACAAGGAAGCCACGGTAGAGCGTATCGATGTCAAGCAACAGATAGAACGTCAGGACCGGAACGAAGAAAAGCAGAACCACGCCTCCCACGAATCGCCCCATCAACGGCGGCAGCGAGCGCACGGAAGAAGTCGCCCACGCACTCACCTGTTCCCCCGCCTGGTTGATGTGTTCCGGCATGGCCTCTGCGGCTTCCTTCGGGAGGTGCACACTCAACCAGGCCCGTGTGTCTGCCACACGTGTGGTAATCTGGGTGCGCAGCAGAGGTAGACCGTTGGAGACGAAGTTGCGAAACTCACGCACCGTAGGAGGTACGAGCAGCGACACAACCAGCACGGCGACGACAATAAGACACACAAAGACCACGATGATGGAGGCCCCCCAGGAGAGGCCCCGTGACCTCAGGTGAATCTTGACGTAGTTGTCCTCCTTGAGGCGGTCCTCCTGGCGCAACATGAAGCGCCGGGGGATGGACAGGGACATCGGTCGATGAAACATCGTGACGAGCGGCTTGAGCAGATAGGCCAGCAGCACGGAACAGGCCAGAACCATCACGGCAGCGCCGATGTAACTGAGAATATGAAGAACTACCCAGCCGAGTGCCACAAGGCTGAGAATATAAATGACGACCAGGATACGCTTCTTGAGACTCTCTGAATGCAACGTGGGACGAGATCAGCAGGTTGCGATCGCGTCTGCCTTCCTAGTGGTTGATGTAGGCGCGCTGAGCCTGCACGAGTCCGGGTGCAATCTGGATGGCGGTTACCGCAATCATGTCGCCAGGTCGGATGTTGTCAAGTGGAATGAAGTTGTCTTCCCCCACCTTCACAAAACCCATTTTCTCGGGCACACGCACCTGAATCGGCTTCATCTGGCCGTTGATCATGGCAAGCATCAGCAACATGCGATGAGCCACGTCGACCCGACTGATGGTTCCGGTAAGCGACACGATCTGTGCCCCGGCTGCCGCCTGCTGTGCAACGGCGTATGGATTGCCATACATGACATCAGGAGCAACGGTGCGAGGCTGCGTGACAACCGGAGCCTGGGGTTGTGCGACGTAACCGGACTGGGGCGCCGCTGAGACGGTGGGTGGAGGGGGATCTGACGTGCCGGCCTGAGGAACGCCCGGAAACATCGGCTTCGGAGGAGGGGCCGCAGGGGGAGCCCCCGCCTGGGAAATCTGTGGAAACGACATGGAGCTCGCGCTGTTGGTGGGACCGTATGCATTGACCCCCGGTTCCTGCACAGGCCGAGAACCAGGGGTGGGGGTGCAAGGCTGCATCGGGGTACTTTCGAGGACCGGCTGCGGCAACGACTGCCCGGGAGCGTTCGGGACTCCCTTCCAGGGGACGATGGGGTTCCACTCCGCGTGCCATCCGGTGTTTGCAGGGGTTGAGACGTTCTGCCCGCCACCCACCATCGCGTTGGCGTTTGGAGTCGGAAAAGGTTCGGGGGCCGCGCCGCCGTTCTCTGTCTCAAAGCCCCCTCGAATCGACCAGTCTACGGAACCCTTCGGCTTGGGAGCCTGTCCGGCCGTATGCACGTCGTAGAGGCCTTCTGCGTCAAGCACGCTGTCGTTCAGAGGCCCACCAATCTCAAGCACCACGTATTCTCCCGCGCAGAAACTGCCAAGCGTAGTCGCAGTGCTGTAGCGTTCAATCGTGGCATTCGGGCGTAACCGGGCACGCACGGTCCGGCCATCGCTGCACTTGATGGAAATGATGCGATGGGACGTGTCAACGCCGACGACGCGACCGGTGATGCGAGGATCGGCGCTGGCCAGACCACACGATACCAGAAGGAGAACAAATGTCAGGCTCAGGACTGGCAGAAAACGAAATCCTCGTGACATCATTGTACCTCGTTTCAGGAAGAAGGTCTGTGCAGGGCTTCCCGTGAAAAGGCACCTGGACAGTACTCCCCTGCTTTGCCGCAACGCGACAGTGCGCGCTATGGGAACTGGCTGTGACGTCGCAAAGTGCATCGTTTCTATTCCACCCTGACGCAGCACGGCACAGGCCTATTATACGCGAATCCGGGTCTCAATGCCATAGACGCGATGTAAACACGCCTGCCCCGAGGGCGCGTGGGGATCTCTGGGTGGGTGTCGGAAAACGCTTCGTAACCGTTCACG
>JAJXVI010000339.1 GCA_021782195.1 bacterium
AACGAAGCGTGGCAATTCCAGTGGACTTGAGCCCCGAAGTCGCGGTGCGGACGTTGGTGGCGGTCTGCGTTGAGGCATCCTGGATGTTCACGTGCAGTTCCTCTTTGCTGGCAGGTTGAGGATGCCTCATTTTACCACATGGGCCAGGGGAAAGATACCGGAGCGTCGACGACTTTCCTCGTGAAATCTATCGTGTCCGGTGGGCGGCGCAGTGGCACAACCAGGCGAGGCCATTGTGCTCGCACGGCAATTTTTCCCGTCCCACTGATGGGCAGGGTACGACGAATACAGCCACGAAGCATGTCATCTCATGCTTGAGACTTCATCGACGATCCGACAGGCCGTCAAAGATCTCCTGTCCCACGATGAGGAGATAGTCTGGACCGGTCGCCCGCTCGGAGGGTTGCGCCTACGGTCCTCCGATATCGTCGGGATACCGTTCAGCATCATGTGGTGTGCCTTCATGGTCTTCTGGGAGACCGCGGTCGTCACACGTGGCGCCCCCCTCTTCTTTCGTCTTTGGGGGATTCCATTCGTGTGCGTTGGACTGTACATGCTCATCGGGCGCTTCTTCTACGATGCCTGGAAGCGCGCGGGCACGTACTACGCGTTGACCACGCAGCGGGTTTTGATTGTCGAGCGTGGGAATGTCAAGAGCCTTCCGTTACTGACCCTGAGCGACGTGACTCTTGACGAAAACCGCGATGGCGTCGGTACGATCTTCCTCGGGCCGCGCCCGCCGGGCCCGTTAATGATGCGTCAACCCAGGGTGCCCGAGCCCCCCGCGCTCGCTTTCGTTCCAGGTGTTCGAAGCGTCTATCAGCACCTCATGCAGGCCATCGGCGATTGCGTGCGCTGAGAGCCCGTCGGTGATCACCGTCACGTATCATCCCATGTTCGGCGCCGCGCACGTTGCACTTCACGACGGGAGTCTCTCCACACAATGACTCTGTTGCACGACCATCATTTCCCCTGCGCGCCCTGCGCCCCCTGCATCACGCGGTCGCGAGGCTTTGGGCCGATTCCATGAAGCTGCTGCTCGTCGAGGACGACGTGAGGACGGCCCAGGCGGTGCGCCGCGGACTTGTGGAAGCCGGCTTCGTGGTGGACGTCGCCCACGACGGACGTGATGGCCTCGCCTGCGCCCTGGGCGAGTCCTACGAGGCCCTGATCCTCGACGTCATGCTGCCCGGATGTGACGGATGGACCTTCGTTCGCACGCTCCGGCAGGAGGGGTCTCGTACCCCCGTGCTCTACCTGAGCGCCCTCGATTCCGTCGAAGATCGCGTCAAGGGGCTCACCCTCGGTGCCGATGACTACCTGGTCAAGCCGTTCGCCTTTTCCGAACTGCTTGCCCGCGTGCACTGCCTGCTTCGGCGTTCCAACACCCTGAGCGCCGAAGTGCTGCGCATTGCCGACCTCGAACTCGACCTCACCCGCCACGTCGCCCTGCGTCAGGGACAGCCCCTCAACCTGACCGCCAAGGAATTCACTCTTCTCGCCCTTTTTGTGAGACACCCCGGACACGTCCTCTCCCGCTGGCTCATCGCCGAACAGGTGTGGGACATGAACTTCGATCCCGGCAGCAACGTCATCGACGTTCACGTGCGTCGCCTGCGCTCGAAGGTCGACGACCCGTTCGACACGCGTCTTCTCCACACCGTCCGTGGTGCGGGATACGTGCTGCGTCCGCCCGCCTGAGCCGCCCGCCCGTCGCCATGTCCACTCCTCCCACACACCCTTCCCCGCCCGCTCGTCCGGTGCAACTGCCTGAGTCCCGTTCCAACCTTCTCCCCGCCCCGCAATCATCCTGGCGCGCTCGCCTCGCCCGGCCCCGCAGCCTCGCCGCGCGCCTCGGGTTCGCCTTCGGCGTAGCGGCGCTCGTGATGCTCCTGCTTGCGTCGCTCGCACTCTACCACATCCTCGAGCGCGCGCTCGGAGCCGAGGACGACGACTTCCTCCGCGCGCGCGTCCACGTCCTCGCGGTCATGCTCGCGTCTCCCGACGGGGAGCGCGACGTGCGGCGCGAGGAACACGAAGAGACAGCGGCCCGTATCTTCCTCATCGTGCAGCGCACCGACGGGACGACCGTTACCCACACCCCGGGCAGTCCTCCGCTTGCGCCGACCGACGGGCCGTCAGACGCTCGAAGCGCGGACGGCCGGCGCTGCCGCGTCCTCACCCTTCATCTCGCGGGCCCGCCCGGCACGAGCCTCTCGTATCGCGCGCAGGCCGCCATCGATCGCGGACACGACGCATCTATCCTTCGCCGCTATCGGAACGGGACCGCCCTCGTGCTGCTTCTCGGCGTGGCGGGCGCGATGGCACTCGGAAGCTGGATCGCCCGCCGCGGATTGTTTCCCGTGGAACGTATGCGCGACGACATCGCCGGCATCCACCCCGGCGGACTCGACCGCAAGATCCCGCTTGCGGGCCTTCCCCCCGAGCTTGCTCAGGTCGGCGCCACGTTCAACGCCCTGCTCGACCGTCTCGACGACTCCTTCGGACGCATCACGCGCTTCTCGTCCGACATCGCCCACGAACTGCGCTCTCCGCTGCAGGGAATGCGCAGTACCCTGGAGGTGGCGCTGAGCCGCCCTCGGGAAGTGGCCGCTTACGAGGACGTGGCCACCACCTGCCTTGACGAGTGCGTTGCGCTGACCCACCTCATCGACAAGCTTCTCTTTCTTGCTCGCGCCGAGAACCCGCACACGCAGATTCAGCGCGAGTCCGTCGCGGTTGGCCTGGAACTCGAGCATCTTGGCGAACTCTACGAAGCACCTGCCCAGGAGAGCGGCGTGACGCTGCGCGTCGAACCGTGCCCCGACCTCAAGGCCGTCGTCGACCGCACCCTCTTCGTGCGTGCCGTTTCCAACCTGCTCGACAACGCGCTGCGCCACGCATTCCCTGCCCAACCGCCCGATCGCGCGCACGAAAGGGACGCGGACGCCCCTCCGGACGCTATCGCCGTCGCTCGCGTCGGGGACGCTTCGGTCGTCGCTGGCGTTGCTGCGGCCACGCACACCGCGGGGGAAGCATCGCGTCCGTGCGTGACCCTGACCGCGCAAGGCACTGCCGCCGGCTTCGAAGTGCGCGTTCGCGACAACGGCTGCGGACTGAGCGAGGACGACCTGCGTATCGCCGGCGAGCGCTTTTTCCGCTCGGACCGCGCGCGTCATCGTGCGTCATCGAGCACCGGACTCGGGCTCTCCATCGTCGCGGGCATTGCCAGCCTGCACGGCGGTCGTATGCGCATCGAGAGCCGCCTCGGCGAGGGAACCACGGTCATCCTGGAAATCCCCCAGATGACGAAAACGTAATCTCCCCGTCATCCCGCGTTCATGTCGGCTCGTTATGCTTGCCGCGTGAACATTTTTTCTACGCCCTCTGTGCCGCAGTCGTCTCCGCCGGCCCAACCCACCGGCTGCGCGCCGCCCGTCCGCGTGTGCTCGCGGGTTGCCGCCCTGCTCCTTGTCGCCGCGCTCCTGGTTCCGCGCCGCGCGAGCGCCGTGCCCGTTCGCGTTTCCGCACAGGGCACGGCGTCTGCTTCCCGCAATTCTCGCGCGAGCGCGTCGCATCCCGCGACAGTCGCCACCCCCGCGACAGGCCACACGCCATTCCTCCCACCTGGCGCGACACCCCCGCCACTGTTGCGCGTGGGTGCGCGCCGTCCGTTTCCCCGGCGCACCCTGAGCGATGCGGGACTGCTGCGATTCCTGCATCGTGACCCTGCCCATCCTCCTCGCACGTGGGACCTCGATCTTCTTTTGCGCGCGGCGTGCTACGACAACGCGCGGATCCTTTCGGCGCAGACCCGCTTCGCCGAGGCATCGGCCGCGGTCATCACGGCCGGCATGCGTCCCAACCCCACGCTGCACCTTCTCCCCGAAATCGGCTTTCCGTGGGTGTTCAGTGTGGGTGTGAAACTGGACGTCCCCTCGCTTCCGCCCCAGCAGCGCAAATGGAAGGTGCAGGCTGCCCACGAGCGGGCCGTTGCCGCGCGCCTCGACGTCGGTCGCGAGATCTGGAACCTCCGCGCCAGCCTGCACGACGACCTCGTGCGGTTCTTTTCGGCCCGTCGCCGCCTGCGCCTTCTCGTGCTCAAAGCGCAGGTGCGCCGTCGTCTCTATGCGATCGGCAAGCTCCAGCTTTCGGTCGGGGAGGTGGCCGCGCCGACCGTGCTGCTCCTGCGGCGAGCGATGCGGGTTGCACAGGCGGC
>JAJXVI010000340.1 GCA_021782195.1 bacterium
CTTGACATCGCCTGCGATGAATTCAAAGACCCCTATTTTGAACGCATCGTATCCTTCAGCAACGCGCCACACTCACTCCTGAGCAATGCCGACTACATGGTCGGACCGCTGGCCCGGTTCAACCTCAACTTCGAGTTTCTCCCGCCCATCGCGCGCTCTGCTGCGTCGGAGTCCCGGCTTCTCCCGCCTCAACGAAATCCGTTCCGCAGTCTTCACATACGAGTCATCGAGATCATCGCCGCCTTCGAAGAGGCTGCACGACTCATACGACTCTATGAACGACCAGAGCCAGCGGCAGACCGGGTTCCGACCTGCGCAGGCAGTGGTTGCTCGTGCATTGAGACGCCGCGAGGCCTGATGTACATGCGCTACGAACTCGACAACGCAAGCCACGTCAGGAACGTTCGCATCATCCCCGCGACCACCCAGAATCAGGCAAGCATCGAAGGCGATCTGCGTTCACTCGGCTCGCCTCTCGCCTCGCTCCCCATCGCGGAAGCAACCAGTCTTGCAGAGCACGCGGTGCGCAACTATGACCCGTGCCTGTCGTGCTCGGTCCACCGGATCGCAGTGCCCGCGGAGAAATCCAGAGCTTGACCGCACGCATCATCGGCATTGGAGGGTATTTCGCCGGAGACGATGCGGTCGGGCTCGCGGTTGTTCGTCATCTTGGCACGAGAATCGACCGCCCCCACCAGCTGGAACTCCTGGAAACGACCGACCCGGGTCGCCTCGTCGACCTGTTGGCCACCGACTGTCTGGTGGTCCTGATCGACGCCGTGGCGGTTGACGCCGAACAACCGGATGTTCAGGCGGGCTCCGTGACGGTGTTTTCCGAGACGGATGTGACCCGCGAGATGCACTTTCTCAGTTCACATACGATTACCGTACCGCAAGCGATTCAACTGGCACGCACGCTCGACCCTGAAAACACCACGGCCCGAATTGTTTTCGTGGGTATTGCGATCGACGTCCCGGTGGTGGTTGGCGGCGACCTCTCTCCGGTGATTGCGGCTGCCGTGCCAGTGGCATCAGACGTCGTCCTGCAACTCGTGGAACGATACCCTTCACCCGCTTGCACCGGCTCCCCTGCGGGGCACACCGCAAATTTGCTCTCCCCGTGAACGGCAACAAAACCACCCCTGACTACAGTGATTATCAGGCAAATTCGCACGTTTTCAAGCCTGCAATGCAGGAATGTTGCGCATCTTGCCAGAAGAGGCCCGCGTGATTCGAGTTGTGATAGCAGATGATCATGCCATTCTGCGAGAAGGTGTAAAACTTCTCGTGGAGGCAGATCCCGATATAGAAGTCGTAGGTCAGGCCTCGAACGGTCTGGAGGCGGTGCGACTGGCTGCAGATGAAAAGCCGGACGTACTGCTCATGGATATCCAGATGCCCGGAGTCGACGGGATCGAGGCTACCGAACGGGTCCGCCGGCAGTCACCGACGACCAGGGTGCTGGTGCTGAGCCAGATCGACAATGAGGAGTACCTGGTACGCGTGCTGCAGGCCGGCGCACTGGGATACGTTCTGAAACAGAATGCCAGCGAAGAACTTGTCGCGGCCGTCCACACGGTTCATCGCGGACACGTCTACATGACCCCGTACATGGCGTCGCGCTTCGTGCAGATGCACTTCCGCAAGGAAGAAGAAAAGAAGGACCGGTCAAAGCAACTGACCCCACGAGAGCAGGAAGTGCTCAAGGGAATTGCTGAGGGGTTGACCAATCAGCAGATTGCCGAAGATCTGAACGTGAGCATCAAAACCGTTCAGACGCACCGCGGAAACATCATGGAGAAGTTGAACCTGCACGACCGCGTCGAACTGGTGAAATACGCCATTCGCACCGGGCTTGTTCAGCTCGACGCCAGCGCGGCAATCGAAGACTGAGCGGCAGTAGGCCGTGACCGTCCGCACGGTGCGGACAGAAGGCAGAGAAACAACGCCACGAGAAAGATCGCTCGGGCGTTTTTTTCCACTCAGTCGGAAGCGTGGAACACGGTGCGGTACGCCGCGCTCCGCGCAAGCCCGAGCCGCAACGTCCCACGCGAAAGAGACCGCCGCTTCCCACGGGCCAGCGTCCGCGCAAGCCCGAGAGCGCGCTGGTCGGCGCGCCACCAGGAGGGGCTGACCGCCCAGCGCCAGGGTGGTCAGCCTCCGAAGCAACGGACCCGCTTCCCACTCTAGATCGGCAGAGGCAGTCCACGAACGCAACGCACTGCGTCACGAGCAATCAGAAGTTCTTCGTCCGTTGGCAGGGCGAACACACGTACCCTCGACCCGGCCTTGCCGATTTCGCCGCCCGCACCCCGCACCATCTGACGGTTCAACGCGTCGTCAACCTCAAGCCCGATCCAGTCAAGGCCCTCACAGATGCTGGCCCGCACTTCCCAGGAGTTCGCACCGATTCCTCCCGTGAAACAGACAGCGTCAGCACCGTTCATCTGAGCCAGATACGCGCCAATGTAGGAGCGTACCCGATAGCAGAACAGGTCGATCGCGAGACGCGCCCGACGGTCCTGGTTTTCTTGCACTTCTTCGAGGAGCTCGCGCATGTCGTGCGTCAGTCCGCTGACGCCCAGCAAGCCCGACTGCTTGTTCAGCAAGTTGTCGGCAGCGGCCGGCGACATGCCCTCCTTGAGAACCAGAAACTCGATGATGGAGGGATCGACGTCACCCGAACGCGTTCCCATCACGAGCCCTTCGAGCGGCGTGAACCCCATCGAGGTTGCGATGCTGTGACCGCCCTTGATAGCACAGGCCGAGCAGCCGTTTCCCAGATGAACCGATATGATGTTGACCTGCTCACGCTCGATCCCGATGAGTTTTCGATACTTGTAGCCCACGTAGCGATGAGACGTGCCGTGAAAGCCGTAACGGCGCAATTTGTAGCGCCGATACAGGGAATACGGCAGGGCATAAAGATACGCGGTTTCCGGCATTGTTGCGTGAAACGCGGTATCGAACACAGCCACCTGCGGCACCCCTTCGCCGAGCAGGTCACGTATCGCACGTATCCCACGCAGGTTCGCCGGATTGTGAAGGGGAGCAAGGTCCACGCAGGCCTCGATCCCGCGCAAGACCTCGGTATCAATCAGGGTCGATCCGCGAAAACGCTCACCCCCGTGCACCACGCGGTGTCCAACGACGTGAATGTCGGAAAGGCTTCGGATACCGGGAATACGCGCGTCTCCAGACACGATCCAGCGAATGATGGAGTCGATTGCCGCCCGGTGGTCCGGTAACGGGGCGTCGGAGATCAACGGCTCCTGACCTTCTGCCTGGAAACGGATCAAGCCATGTGAGCCAACGCGCTCGAGCAGTCCGCTGGCCAGACAGCGGTCCTCATCAGCCGCGATGCGTTCCGGATCGGTATCGATGACCTGAAACTTGACGGACGACGAACCACAATTCAATACAAGAACGTTCATTTACAACTCACGTACAGCCAGAAGATGTGCGACCCGGTCATAGCTGAAGATTGGGCCGTTCAGACAGACCAGTTCGGGGCCAAGCTGACAGTGTCCGCACAGGCCTACCGCGCACTGCATATTGCGCTCGACCTGCACCCAGACGCTGTTGCGCGAAACCCCGCGTTGCTCGAGCGCGCGCCCCACAGAGCGCATCATGACCTCGGGAGCACTGAGCATCACCAGAGCATTGCGCGGATCGAAGTGGACGTAGTGGAGAAGATTGACCAGGGTTCCCACGCGTCCACGCCAGTCGGCGTCGCCACTGTCGACGATGATTTCGACCAGAAAATCGTTTCTCCGCTTCCACTGCTCAAGCTGACGCGGGAACAGAAGATCACGAGGCGAACGCGCCCCGTACAGAAGGGATACAGACCGACATCCACTTCGCTCCCTGAGCAGCGTGTGCACAACCGGTCGCAATGCGGCGAGGCCGATGCCTCCCGCGATCAAGACAACGTCCCTTCCCGCGACCGCGTCCAGCGGCCAGCAGGTGCCGTAAGGGCCGCGCAGTCCGAGCACGTCACCTCGCCGCATCCGACGCAGCGCCTCGCTCACCCCTCCCACCGAGCGAACGGTATGCACAATGGCGTCAGTCTCGTACGGATCGCCACTGACCGAAATCGGTGCCTCCCCTACCCCGAATACATACAGCATGTTGAACTGACCGGGCTTGCCTCGCACTGGCCACTGCTCGGGCACAGGCTGCTCGGGGGGCAAGCCCGCAGGCGTCGCCGTG
>JAJXVI010000341.1 GCA_021782195.1 bacterium
CCGCCGACCGGGTTGCCCTGAACCTGGCCGGAGGGCGCATTCCCGCACGACGAGATGCGCAGGCTGATCCCCGGCTGGCCCACAATCCGGACATTCCTGCAATTGGAGCCTGCGTTGAGCACGGTGTCCCGATGCCGTCGGTTCCTGAACTCGTATCGGTATGGGGGCCGATGGGCGACGCGTTGACGCTCATCACGACCGGCAAGGTGCGGCCGGCCGCTGAGATGCAGGAAGCCACCGCACGGATTCTTGACAACATCCGAAAGATGAGGGAGTAGCACCGTGGAGCGACGCGAGCGACTCTATCCCTACTGGTTCATCCTGCCGGCCCTCATCTCGACGTTTATCGTCACGTTGCTTCCGACGCTGTACACGATCTATCTCTCATTCAGCAACTGGAGCCTCTATCACTTTACGAGAGCGCAGGGTTTGCGCTTCGTGGGGTTGCAGAATTATCGTGAGATTCTGGCGGGGGCTGAGGTTGCCACGTTCCTCAGGGTTTTCGCGTGGACGATCGTGTGGTCGGCAACGAGCGTCTTCTTTTCGCTGGTGGTCGGACTGCTCTTTGCCCTGGTGCTCAACCGCAAGGATCTGACCGGACGCTCACTGTATCGTACGCTGCTTATCGTGCCGTGGGCAATGCCAAGTTTTATCACGGTCTTGATGTGGGGAGGGCTGCTCAACAGTCAGTTCGGTGCGATGAACCGTCTCCTGGTAGCCTGTGGTCTGCACGGAGTTGACTGGCTCAGTGATCCGGGGTGGGCACGTTTCTCTGTGGTGCTGGTGAACGTGTGGCTGAGCTTCCCGTTCATGATGTCGATCATTCTCGGGGCACTGCAGAGCATTCCCGGCGACATGTATGAGGCGGCTGCCATTGACGGAGCAAAGAAGATAACCGTGTTCTGGCGCCTTACCGTACCGATGCTTCGCAATGCGATGGTTCCTGTCGTGATCACATCGTTTGCGTTTGCCTTCAACAATTTCATCGGCATCTATCTGCTTACCGCGGGAGGTCCGCCTCTGCCTGGCGGGGGAAGCGCTGGGGCCACTGACATCCTCATCTCTTATACATTCAAACTGGGGTTCAGTCTCAGCCGCTATGGACTGGCTTCGGCCTATGCGGTCGTGATTTTCTTCCTGATCGGTATCCTCAGCTTCATCAACTCGTCGCTCAGCGGCGCATTCAACGAGGGCTGACGCATGGAACAAAAGCCGCACATTGCAGTTCGTGTTGTAACGCACATCGTACTGATCACACTGACGCTCATCATCCTGACGCCCGTGTGCTGGGTTCTCGTGGCCTCGCTGGAAAAGGGCGGAAATCTGTACGGCGGAGCAGCGAATACACCCCTGACTTTTTCAAACTACCGCGCGCTGCTCGCGCACTCGAACTTTCTGCTGTGGGTGCGGAACAGTCTCCTCGTGTGTACGGCCAGTTCGCTTCTGGCGCTTTGCTTTGCGACCACAGCGGGTTATGCGTTCTCTCGTTTTCGGTTTGTGGGGCGCAAGTACGGGCTCTTGACGCTTATCATTCTGCAGATGTTTCCAGCCATGATGGCGATGTGGGCCATCTATTCGATGCTCAACTTTCTTAACAGTGTGACGCACGGCATCATCGGCTTCAATCTGCTGGGGTTGACCCTCATCTATGCGGGAGGGGGCATCCCGTTCAACATCTGGCTGATCAAGGGATATCTGGACTCGATTCCGCGAGAACTGGAAGAGTCCGCATATGTCGATGGAGCAAGTCGCTGGCAGACCTTTGTTCAGGTGACGCTTCCGCTGATGGGGCCGATTCTCGTGGTGGTGGGGGTGCTGACGTTCATCGGTGCCTACAACGACTTCTTGATTCCTTCGATTGTGTTGCTTGACGATTCTCAGTACACGCTCGCGGTTGGCCTTCGCTCATTCATCAGCGGGCGCTATGACACAAACTGGGCACAGTTTGCCGCAGCATCAATGCTGGGTGCCCTCCCAGTACTTGCCCTGTTCCTGTCGCTGCAGCGCTTCCTGGTCGAGGGCCTCACGAAGGGCTCGGTCAAGGGCTGAGCGGGGCCGTGGTTCATCACGTGCACACACGCAAAGCAGGTGAGGCGTCTATCGGCGTTCCACGTTTCCGGACAGGCACGTCAGTCGTGCAGTTTGAGGATGATTTACTCCCAACTCGCGTGACAGGTGGGGTATGGTTGCCTCCGAGCGGGACAAAGAGCAGTGCCGACGACCATCAGACCCGGGTTACCCGCACGTACCCTTCCAGGAGGGCAAGTATCGTGGTATGATGAGGGAGTTGTCTACTGGGTCACCCGGTTACAAACAAAAGCGGGGAGGTTTACGGGTGTGAGAAGCCATCATTGTCTGCGCGTTCGCTTTTTTTCGTTCGCGCTCTGTTTGACACTCCTGTTATCTGTATCGGTGCGTGCCGAAGCGATGACGATGACGTTGCACGGTACCGGGTTTGACGCCAGCGGTAACGCGTTGGGGAACGGCGGCGTCGATGGTTCGTGGACAGTTACGTCTCAATATGGCACGACGGCCTATGCGATCACATCGGCGAGCCCGGACTGGTATTCCGGCTGGCTGGCGAACTCCGACACGAACGGTTTCAATGGCTCGGGCTGGATCAACGACAGCTACACGGCGAGCAACGGGGGCAACTCGCCGATGCCCGTATACAGCATGAGTTTCAGTCTTTCGAGCTTCCAGCTCAGCAGTGTATCGATTGCCGGGTACTATGCGTGGGATGACGCATATACAATGAGTATCAACGGGAACGTTGTGGCATCAGCGCCCTACTCAGGGGGCGCGCTGAACGCATTCTCCATTATCAACACCAGCTGGTTGAACCAGGGTTTGAATACCGTCACCATTGCTGAAACAGGCACCGATAACAACATGGAGGGAATTCGTTTCCAGGGAGTCGTGACCGGGCTTGCGCTACCTGAACCCCCAGGAGTGCTGCTACTGCTGGCCGGATTCGCATTGACAGGCGCAGTGAGCAGGGGTAAGACGCGACGTCGCGCGTAGATACCACAAGTCGTCCCGATGGTGGGTGGAGTCTTGGAACAAGTCTTCATCCACCATTTTGTTCCGTCGTGCGATGCAGGAGATCTGGTGCCAGTGAGGAGCGCTTGCCTGGAAGGAGTGGCCGCGAGACGACTAGCGATGGATGACCATCCCCCCGACTCCTTTTACGTCGGGCGCTTGCATGACCGGCAGGGAGTCACCCGGTGGAGCAAAACGCGGGACCGGGGCGCCTGCTCCGACCGGGGGAGGGATACTCGGCATCTGATTGGTGATTCTGGCAGTTTCACGTGAACTGGATGCATTGACGTCGTTTCGGGTGAGCGGGGTTACCGGGGGAAGTTCCTCACGGCGTCGGGAATAACGCAGCCACAGTCCACTGGCGACTGCGACGAGAAGTGCAATCACGATAAACGTGGCCGGCACTTTCCAGGACGGTTTCGCGGGCACGGTTGACTCGAGATCAGAAGGGTTCAACATACCGCGTGTTCCTTCTCACTTGACCTCATTTCTGCAATGCCCCCATGTCGAGCACGCCAGTCATACGAACGGTTCCGGTTGTAGGGTACAACGGAGGGGGGTTGTTCGCGAGCCTCGGATCATACTGGTATATTTCATTGTAACCTGAAATGACCGTATTCGTGCTTGGATCGAAGTAGCCATTGAGGGTCTGTGTATAGGTGATGATGCCGCCAATCGTATAGAGATTCCCGCGACTTCCTCCGTACTCTCCGTTGGGACCCTGATCGAACTTGTTGGTCATGTATACCCCGTGAAGCGCCATCAGTGTTCCGTCGACTTCGAAGTCTCCAACCTGGCTCGGGCTTGAGTTGATGACCAGATTTGAATAAGCAACCACTCCCAGCGTGTCACTGCTTGGATTGTTGTAGACCATGCCATAGCGGGTGGGGTGCGAAGAGTTGGTCTGTGAAGTGACCGTCGTGGGTTCAAAGAACACGTTTCCAGTTCCCATTTGGTTGTAATCCGTGTCGTACTGGTAGGTTCCAACATTCAGCGAGTTGTAGGTGGACGAAGAACCGCTCGCTGCCACGGTGACATGCCCAGAGAGCGTTCCACTGATATGCAGATTTCCGCTGGACACGTAGATGATCGCATTCGCCGTGGTGAGGGTCTGTTCGGTCGATGGCAGGATGTTCTTCTTGGTGCTCGGGCTGATCTGGTTTCCAG
>JAJXVI010000342.1 GCA_021782195.1 bacterium
AGCGGAGCCCGCGGCGGAAGCGGAGCCCGCGGCGGAAGCGGAGCACCTCCCCGAAACGGAGCCTGTGGCGGAGGCGGCTGATGGCGAAGAGCCCCCGGCAGCCGACCAGGAAGCGCTGACGGAGGCAGGGTCCTCTGACGAGACCAACGCCCTTCTCGAACAGCCTTACGACGACCTGGATTACCTGCTGGGAAACGATACCGAGCGTGGCGTGTTCGAACAACCCTGGTCAACGTCGATTGCGAGCTGGCCAGAGGACAACCACGACGTGGCGAGCCTGGAGGACTTCCTCGCCGCTCCTCTGCCTGTCGAGGACACGCTTGCACCTTCCCAATCATCCGTGTCCTCCACCCCGGTGACGTCGGAGGCGGTGCCACAGTGGACGGAGAGCCTGAGTATCATCTCTCCCCGCAAGTACGACGTGCTGGTCGCAAAGGACGGCAGTTCCCTCGTGCACATCGCGGGTGGGACCTTCACCATGGGGTCGACCTTCTTTCCAGACGAGGAGCCGGTTCACCAGGTCGCGCTTGGCCCGTACTATCTCGCAAAATATCCTGTGACGAACGCTCAGTTTCGTGCCTTTGTCGATGCGACCGGGTATACTGCGGACGACGAGTGGAGGCAGTGTCTCGAGTGGGGAGATCGCGCTCCTGTCGTGAACGTCTCCTGGTATGACGCGCAGGCGTACTGCGAATGGGCCGGACTGCGCCTGCCGACGGAGGCAGAGTGGGAATTTGCAGCTCGAGGCGCCGACGATCGCAAGTATCCGTGGGGTGACGAGTGGGATCCGGCAAATTGCCACAATTCAGTGGGGCGCGTCGCGAGCGGCACGGTCTCAATCGGATGCTTCCCGTTCGGCCTGGCCCCCTCCGGCTGCATGGAAATGGTGGGCAACGTCTGGCAGTGGTGCTCGACCCGGTATCGTCCGTATCCGTATCTTGCTGACGACGGGCGAGAGGACGAAGAGGGTGCCGATAGCCGCGTTCTGCGGGGAGGTTCGTGGGCCAACGATAATCCGCGCGTGTTCCGCGTTGCCTTTCGGTACAGTTCGAATCCATTGTTCCGACTGTTGAGTGTCGGATTTCGCTGCGCCAGCTCGATCGTCGTCCCGTAAGGTCTCGGGTGGTGTCTTGAGGTCGGAGGACATCGCCGGTTTCACCCTGGGAACTGCGAGATGACGCGTCCGTTGGCGATCTCGCGAAACATACGTTCAAACCGGACGCTTCGGTCAATCTTTTCCGCAGAATCGGAGCACCGCCTGGAAGTGTATCATCCCTTGGAGGGTGGGGGTTCGAAGGAATGAAGCAGGGAGATGATGAAGGATCCTCATTCGGGGGCCAAGGAGAGAGAATACAGTGCCAGACAGGTTTTATCAGGGAGCACCGGCCATCAGTGCCCAGGAGCGTGCAGACAGACTTGCGTTTCTCATGCTGGGAGAAGACGATGGCGCCGCCCTTAAGGAGTTGCACCCGCTTTTCGTTGAACGTCGAGAGGCTTTCCTCGATGCGTTCTATGGTCACCTGACCTCGTTTCCTGGCACGCGCAGCGTGCTCAAGGACCGTGCCACCATCGAGCGCGCGCGAAGTGGCCAGGCGATGTACATGGAACGGATGCTGCTCGGCCGCTTTGACGAGGATTTTTTCAATTTAAGTATCCAGGTAGGCCTGAAACACTACGAGATCGGGCTTGAACCAAAGTGGGTCGTGGCAGCGTGGGGGGTCTACCTGACGTACTGGACCCAGGTCATCGTCGAGCACTTCCACGGCGATGTCGTACGCGCAGTTCGGGGGTTGCACGCCGTGCACAAGGCCATCCTGCTGGCCGTCCAACTCAGCGTGGACGCCTACTACTCCAAGACGCTGGAGCGCATCCAGGCCATCGTGGCGTCGCAGCGCGCGGCCATTCTCGAGCTGTCGACGCCGGTCATCGAAATCTGGCAGGGGATCCTCGTCCTTCCCCTGATCGGTACGATTGACAGCGCACGCACGCGTCAGATCATGGAGAATCTTCTCAACCGCGTGGTCGAGACGCAGTCTGAGATCGTGATTCTCGACCTGACCGGAGTTTCGGTCGTCGACACCGCCGTGGCGAATCACCTGATGAAGACGGTGGAAGCCGCCGAACTGCTCGGGGCGCGCTGTATTCTCACGGGTATCAGTCCGGCCATTGCCCAGACCCTCGTGCACCTCGGTGTGGATCTTGGTCATATCACCACGAGCGCGACGCTTCGCATCGGACTCCAGCAGGCGTTGCGCAGTCAGGGTGTCACGCTCGGGCGGTTGGAGGGTTGACGTGCCAAGAATTCCGGTTCTCAAGATCAAGGACGTCCTGATCGTGTCTTTGCAGGTGGAAATGCAGGACCGTCTTGCACTGGAACTGCAGGACGACATCCTCTCGACCCTGTCGCGCACGGGTGCACGGGGTCTGCTGCTGGATGTGACCTCAATCGACGTCGTAGACTCGTTTCTCGGGAGGGTGATCGCCGACACTGCCAGCATGGCGCGCCTGATGGGAGCGGAAACCGTGCTGGCCGGACTTCAGCCTGCGGTCGCCATCACGCTCAGCGAACTCGGCCTCAAACTGCCGCAGATTCGAACGGCCTTGAATCTGGAAAAAGGGCTGGCCATGCTCGAAACCGGCAAGTCATGACCGACCCTGCCGCCATTACCATTGACATCGTTTCCGAGGCTGACGTCGTCACCGCGCGCATGCACGGCAAGGAGATGGCCCGGCAGATGGGTTTTGGCATGGTCGACCAGACGCGAATCGCCACCGGTATCTCCGAACTGACGCGGAACATTCTGCAGTACGCGGGAACCGGGCAGTTGACGCTGCGTCCGTTGTCGACGTTGCACCATTGCGGACTTGAAATTGTTGCGCAGGATCAGGGTCCTGGGATTCAACACCTGGGGCGTCTACTTTCTGGTCGGGCAAATTCCGGTCGAGGCCTGGGGCTTGGCATTCCCGGCACCCGCCGCCTCATGGACGAGTTTGACATACAGTCTGAGGTTGGCCACGGAACCACGGTTCGTTGCGTCAAGCGCTTGCCGTGACGATGCAGGGCGCCGGGAAGTTGTCGGACCAGGAGCGGTTGATTCGCGTGCGAACGGGAGACGACGTGACACTGGCATCGGTGGTCGGGCGCGATCACGCGGTCGGTCTCGGCGCAATGCCCCTCATTCGGGAGCGCGTCGACCTCGTCATTCGTGAACTCGGATGGAACCTCGTCCGTCACGCCGGAGGCGGTCTGATCCGCCTGCGTGGGCTTTGTGCCCTGGAGCGGAGGGGAGTCCAGATCGACAGCGATGACCGAGGAAGAGGAATTGGCTCCCTGCTGCGTGGAGTTTCGGGTGACGGCCTGGGATTCGGCCTTTCGGCGGTTCAACGTCACAGTGATGAATTTACCCTGTGCTCTGCAACAGGCTGCGGTGCGCACATACGAGTGGTGATCTGGTGGCCATCGACGTCTTCGTAAAATGCCTGGCGAAACATTCTGACGCACCGAGCGGCGACGCCTTCTGGTACGCCGAGCGTTGCCCGTTTCTCTGGACCGTCGTGGTCGACGGCCTGGGGCACGGCGTCGAGGCCTCGGTCGCTTCGCGCCTGGCCGTCGAACGCATCGAAGGGGAGGTTGCACGTCTCCACGAAGCTTGCGACTTCGACCCGACCCGTTCCCTTACACTCATGCTGCATTGCTGTGACGAGGCGTTGCGTGCGACTCGCGGGGCTGCGCTGGGCCTCGGTTTGTTCGATCTGTCACGAGACGCCGGATACTTTGCGGGGATCGGCAACGTGGAGATGCGCGTGGTTGGGGGGAAGAGTCACGTTCATCCCGTTGCGGTTCCCGGCATCGTGGGGACCGGCTTGCGCCGCGTACGTGTCGAGTCGTTTGCCTACAGAGGTGGAGACCTGATTCTCATGCATTCCGACGGACTGGGCGCGCACTTCGACCTGGATGGGCGGGAGGTGATCGGCCGCTCCCTGGAGGAAATCGGGGAAGGCCTGATCTCGACGCACAGCAAGAAAGACGATATCACCCTTCTCCTGGTGAGGCAGCATGCGTGAAAAGTTGAAGGCGGAATACCAGAAGATCCTCAGCGCCTACCTCGGGGGGGGAGGCGAGTCGGCCGTTCTCGACGCCTATGACTTCGCCCGTCGATGTGTCCGAAACGGGTTGGCACCCGATGACGTGATGGAGTTCCACGT
>JAJXVI010000343.1 GCA_021782195.1 bacterium
AACTGTACAGACTGAAACCGTCGCGATCGCGTCCCATCACGAAAAGCCTGTTCCCAACCCGCATCGGAGGGCATGACGGCACTGTGACCAGATCATAGAAGCCCCACTGCACGGTTCCCCCGGTGGCGTCAAGCGCGAGCAGGCTCGAGACACGCTCACCGTCCCCTCGTTCGGCCAGCCGGGGGTGATCGATGTGCATCGTCTGCTGCACCAGGACCTCGTCACCGGCCACGGCAAGCGGCCCCATCTCCTGGGCGTACGGCATGTCCGCGGCCTCACTGCGCCAGGCAACCTGCCCGGTGCCAAGACCCGCGCGCAACGTACCTGGAACGTCGGCCCCGCTGAGCGGGCCAGGCGAATGGACGGGAAGATACACATCCCCGTCAACCACCGCTCCCGCAGCGTCAATCGCAACGTCCGAACCAGGATCGAGTGACCACAGGACGGTTCCTGTGGTCAGGTCGCGGGCCTGCAGCGGACCACCCGGCTTCTGCGTCAGGACCAGATTGCCATCGGTCAGACGAATCACGTGACTGGAGTGCCAGAGAATCCGCCCGGACGCGGGGTCCAGGAACATGGTGGGGTGGTCTGCAAGACCGTCCGGCGATTCCACGACCAGCACCCGTCCGGTTCGCACAATGTTGCCGGGCCTCGCCTCGGCCTGCGGTTGACGCCAGAGGGTGCGACCGTGATCGACCCCCACGGCCGTCCAGGCAACTTCGGAGGTAAGCCCGGGGTCACTCAGATACAGGGTGTTCCGGTCCGAGACAACCAGCCACGGGTCACCGGCGACAATCGCGCGCTTCCAGAGAACGTGCCCGGTGGCGTAATCGAGCGCCACCATCGGGGAAGCCTGCCACTGCGCGTCGGCCATCCCCTTCGGCTTCTCCCCACCGGGCCACGCCAGCACCCCGAAATCGGTCAGACTGGCTCGATATCCGCCCGTGGCGCCGGAATCCGGGCCCCACAGTACCTTCCCAGAATGAAGGTCGACCGCGACGGGCCAGGTGTCACCCTGCAGTATCACGGTGCTCCCGTGCAACCCGAGAACCCGACGAGGCCCGATGCCGCGCCGGATATCTCGAATATCACTGCGGGTGGCCGTGTCGGCGTGAGACTCGGGTGGAGGAAACGCATACGACCACCGGTCACCACCCGTACGCGGGTCGACGCGCGCGACGTGCTCCCAGTTCTGTACGAAGACCACGACGTCGTCTCCGTGCTGGAAAGCCACGGCGTCTTCGCGAGTCCAGCGGACGTGGCCGGTCGTCGGGTCGATGCCCAGCACGACGTCGCGCGTGCCGTCACCATACGAAATTTGATAGGGAACCGCGACCAGGTCACGACCCACCAGAGGCGGAGAGACCGCCCTTGCTTTGAGAGGAACCGACCAGTTGAGGCCGGCCAGGTCGTGCAGATGCGACATGGCCTCGTCCCAGTCCTTGCCCTGGCCCTGGCATTCGCGAGCGACCCCTCGCCACGCCGCAACCGCCCCCAACCAGTGCTCGGCCTTCTCGCTCTGGCGGGCCTCAAGGCGCCACGTCGTCTCAGGTGTCTGCGCTTCGATGGTGGAAGGCCTCGGATGCGGAGCGCCATGCGCTTCCACAGGTGTTCCGAGGCCGTTCAAGGCCACCGCTCCGCACAGAACCAACCCGAACAGGCTGGAACGGCCAGCCCGGCCGACATCCGAAAACACAAACATCGCACACCTCCGAAAGGGGCCCGTCACGGGCATTTCGCATCGCGGTCGCGATCATCGCGCCGCGCCAGGGTAGAGAGGAACGGGAAGTCTGACTCAAACCTTCACGAAGCGCGTCACAAGACGAGAATCTAAGCAGCGCTCCCAAGAAGGTGTTCAGGCAACGTCCCAGAGCTTCTTGAATATTCTTCTTTCGTCTCGACGCTTCTCCTGCCCGCCGAAAGAGACAGCCCGAGGCCCTGGAAACCACTCCGGATCTTCCGCCCGAAGCGGAAGGAGAGGCACCGCCTTGAAAGAATATCCTAGCCCGCCTGAGTCCTCGAACAGTCGTTGAGCATGGGCACGGGGTGACGGCGATCGATTCAGGCGTACAACAGCAGCCTGCTGTACCCGGGCGAGAGGGTGATGGTTGGTGCGGCGCGGCTATTCCTTGCTGTCAGGAGTTCTGTCAGTCACAGCTCTGGTGATCGTTCTCCTGGCTCCTTTATCGCTCAATCGTCTCCGCGACGAACTGGGCCGCTTTGAGCTTTCCGCAATCAAACACGCACTGGTGATCGCACGCGCGCACTTGAGCCTGCAACAGGTCGTGCGCGTCCTGCGGTGCAGAAATTCTTCATTGCCAGCTTCCGGCTACAAGCACGTCCGGTGGGCGAGTCGCCCGACAGCCGGGCAGTGGCACTGCCTCAAGCGTGGACTGTGCTGGCGTACCGTCCGCGTGACCGGGATGTTCGGGGATCCGATGCAGGTCTATGAAGTTCACATCAACCCGCGAGTGGCTGCGCTCAACGTAGTCTATCACCACCCGCAGGCCGTCGCCGAGGCCGGACGAGTTCGTCACGCACTCGTTGCCATCAACGCCTGCTACTTCGACCAGGACCGCCGTCCCCTGGGCTACCTCAAGATCGACGGCCGCGTCATCAATCGAGGAGTCGCCAGCGGAGCGGCCTTCACAGGCGTCTTCACGTTGCGTGGACACAAAGCCCGCATCGTATCGCGGGCTGCCTTTGACGGTCACTGCGTCGACACCGCGCTCCAGGCCGGTCCTCGCCTGATCGCGAACGGCGCGCCCACGCGAGGACTGCAGGAAACTCGGTCGTTCCGTCAGTCGGGCGTGGCTGTAACCCGCCAGGGGAACATCGTTCTGTACGTGACAGGGGGATCGTTCGTCGGACTTACGTGGCAGCAGATGCAGGCAATCCTGGCCGGCCCCTCCAGCGCTGGCGGAATTGACGCACGTGACGTGCTCAATCTTGACGGGGGGTCATCGTCGCAGATCTATGTCCGTACGGGGAAGGGGCCCGGCATTGCCACGGGGTTTCCAACCCGCGTACCGGTGATTCTCACCGCGCACTGATGCGCTCTCAGCCGTGACCGCTGGCCGAAAATCTCCGCTACGGGGCGGCGCGAGAGGTCGCTGATTCTCCCCCCGGGGCTCGTCCCCACGTTCTTTGAACCACGCGTGAAAGCTTCGCGCCACGGTTGGAAGGCAGGAGGCCCCGCATGCTCGAAGCAAAGCCGAAACGGTGCACTCATCACGTGTTCGTCACGCTTACACGACCGTGACGCAATGAGGAAGAAGAGGCTTCCAGGCATGAGCAAGAAACATCCCAGGAGGAGTTCGCCCCCGACCGGTTCGTCCACACCTGCGGATTCGCCCCCGAGCCCGGACTCCGAAGCAAACGCGAGCGAAACAGCGCAGGGCACGGCCGAGAGCGAGAAGGCTGGCCCGGCCGAGAGCGAAACAGCGCAGGGCACGGCCGAGAGCGAGAAGGCTGGCCCGGCCGAGAGCGAAACAGCGCAGGGCACGGCCGCGAGCGAGAAGCGCGATGCAACAGCGCAGGAGCGGGGAGAGGCTCCCGGGCCGGCCGAAGGCAATCCGGCTTCTCGCTTGGCCTTCGTTGTGCTTGCGATTGTGCTCGGAATTACCCTCGTTGTGCTCGTGCGACTGGCCATGAACACCGGGCCAACCACGGTATCGGAATCAGGCAAAGTGCCGTCAGTCACCGTACCCCACCGTCCCATGACAACCATGGTTGATGACTCGCCCCCGGTCATCGTCGGGCCGACTCCGACCAACGACCCCAGAACGTGGGTCTATATTCCGGGAGAAATCGTCCTGAGCATCGTCCAGGCAGTCGACAACGATCCAGAAACCGCACTCACCCCCGAGCAGGGGAACAGGGTGCGTGACGCCCTGAAGGGACTTGGAAGCATTCAGGCTCGCCAGAAAGAAGCCGGTCGTGCCCTGTACTCCGCCTTCGAGCGAACGTTGACGCTACAACAGCTGAGCTGGCTGAAGAACAACCGCGCCAAACTTGCGTCCATCGACTTCACCGCGGACAGTCTTCAAAAGCAACTCAGCCAGATTGCGGGGATGCCTGTGGGAAGCCCGGGAACCGTCCCAGGAGCGCAGGCGAGCCCGGGAGCCGTCCCTGGACCGGGGGAAAGCCCGGGAGCCGTCCCTGGACCGGGGGAAAGCCCGGG
>JAJXVI010000344.1 GCA_021782195.1 bacterium
TTTGTATGGGACCACGGTCGCCGCGCGCAGCGTCAGGCGTGCGTGGCCCTGGGGGTGATTCGTGACCCCCGGGCGCTTCCGGCCCTGCTTGCGGCACTGAAGCGTCGTCCAAGGTGGAGCCTCGTGCGCACGAAGGATCCGCAGATTCGGGCCGCGGCGGCCATGGCACTCACGAACTTTCCCGACGATGTTGCGGTGCGTCATCTTGAGCGTGCAGTTTCCGACCGGGAGCCGATGGTGCGCTCTGCTGCGAGGACAGCGCTGGCTCGCCTTCAAGGCACGGTGCGTGCTTCCGAGGATGAGGAGAGCGCATTGGGGCCTGCAGCTCAGGAAGAACTTGAGCGCGTCTTCGGTTCAGCGGTGCCTGGGACAATGGTCTGAGCCGCGCATTCAACCCGACCAGCCCCCCGCGAACAACTTCCCTTCCACGTACTCGGTTCCCGCGTCGCGTTTTTCATCCGCATCACAACCGCATCCCCTGCGCCGAGACGGGTCCCGCGTTGTGTTTTTCACCCGCGTTACAGGGTTTGGGGCCCGTTTGTCCGAATTCTCCTGTCTCTCGAGAACAACATGAATTGTCTTATCAGATGAATCTCGAAGCGCTGTCGGTACTCAATGCAACGGTCAGCGAGCGCGTCGACCTCGCGGCCGGGCTGTTCATACTCCGTATCGTGCCAGACGAAGGCGTGGCCGACTTCCTGCCCGGTCAGTCTCTACAACTGGGCTGCATTACTGCGGATGGTCTGCTCACGCGTCCGTACTCAATCGCCTCTTCTCCTCTCGAGCGCCGCTACGTGGAGTTCTACGTCTCCTCGGTGCGTGGAGGAAGCCTGAGTCCGTACCTGATGCGGGTTGGGGTCGGGGATCGCATTCACGTATCCGCGCAGGCAAGCGGAACGTTTACCCTGGCTTCAGTGCCCCCTGACGCGGGCATCATCTTGATTGGCAGTGGCACAGGGCTCGGTCCGTTCATGTCGATGGTTCGAACACCTTTCTGCCTCGAAGGTCGGCCGCGCCTGTGCGTGCTGCACGGGGTACGTCATCGAGCGGATCTGGGGTATCACGATGAACTGGTCGCCCTTGCATCGCGCAACTCGCACTTTCACTACCTGGCGGCAGTCAGCCGAGATGCGCTCGACTTCGCGGATCCTGCAGTCCAGGGGCGCCGTCTCGAAGACCTCATCGCACACTCCGCGTGTGCGCCCGACCCCGCGGCAGACCACGTCTTCCTCTGTGGCAATCCCCAGATGATAGACCATCTCGCCGGAGTTCTCACGGAACGGGGCTTCCGTGCCCCGCACAACCTGTCGTTCGAGAAGTACTGGTAGCCATCTCCCGAGTTGCCCCCCCCGGCCGTTTCCGTTGCGCCACGACTACCGCGCGACAGCGTGGATGGCGTGGCCCAGGTTGGCTTCGGCAGCTTCCATCATCACTTCAGGAAGCGTCGGATGCGCATGCACCGTGAGCGCAAGATCCTCCACCACGGCACCCATCTCGATGGCCAGCGCAGCTTCCGCGATGAGGTTGGACGCTTCCGTCCCCACCACGTGCACGCCCAGCACCAGTCCCGTCCCCCGGTCAGAGACAATCTGCGCGAACCCCTCGCTCTCATTGGTTGACAGCGCACGACCGTTCGCGGAGAACGGGAATTTCCCCGTCTGCACCTCGTGACCGGCCGCAGTTGCCTGCGCAACGGTCAACCCCACGGTCGCGATCTCGGGGTCGGTGAAGACCGCAGCGGGCATGGCGCGCCAGTCGCGGACCGTCGGTCTGCCCGCGATCGAATCCGCCGCAATGAGCCCTTCCTTGCTCGCCTTGTGTGCCAGCAACGGCCCGCCCGTCACGTCTCCAATGGCCCATACGCCCGCGGCCTGGGTGCGAAGCGCGTCGTCGGTGGTAATGAATCCGCGCCGATCGATGGTCACCCCGATCTCCTCGAGTCCAAGCCCTTCCGTGTACGGCCGCCATCCGACCGCGACGAGCACGCGGTCGCACGCGATGGAAATTTCGCCGTTTGGTGTCTCCACGATCGCCTTGAGCGATCCGTCGGACTGCTTCTCCACTGCTTTTGCTTTTGACCCGAGGTGCACTGCCACGGCACGCTTCTTCAACTTGCGCGCAACGACGCCCACCAGTTCGGGGTCCATTCCGGGCAGCAGCTGGTCGGTCATCTCGACGACGGTGACATGCGCGCCGAGCTTGTGGCAGAAGGTGCCGATCTCAAGCCCGATGATTCCACCGCCGATAATGAGCAGACGTTTTGGAAGATCCGGCATCGAGAGGGCTTCGCGCGATGAGATGACGTCGACACCGTCAAACGGAATGTTCGGGAGTTCAAACGGACGTCCGCCCGTCGCCACGATGGATGCCTGCGAGCGAATCAGGTGCGTGCCTTCCGCGTGGGTGACCTCGATTTCTTCTCGGGAACGAAACCGGGCCGTCCCTGATACCGTCTGGATGCGGTGCGCCTTGAAGAGTGACCCGATGCCGCCCGTGAGTTTGCGGACGACTCCGTCTTTCCAGGCGATCATCTTCGGGATGTCAATCTTCGGGGGCTCGACAAAAATCCCCATGTCGGGCGCCTGCTCGTGAATCCGGTCGACGAGCCCGGCTGCGTGAATCAACGCTTTCGACGGGATGCACCCGTAGTTGAGACAGGTGCCTCCCAGTCGGTCCTTTTCCACCACGACCACCTGCTTGCCCAGTTGCGCAAGACGTATTGCAGCCACGTAGCCGCCCGGTCCGGCACCGATTACGGTGCAATCCGCTGTGTACTCAGCCATCGATAAAACGCCTCATTTCTTCTCGCTGGTCCCGCAGATGGCGGGGTACGTCGTGATAGACGTCGTCGAACAGGCTCGACGGGGAAGGTGGCGGGGCCTTTTCCGCCTCTTCCACCGCCGCGGAAATCTCGGCTTGAAGCTGTTCGTTCAGCATTGTTTCCTGTTCGGAACTCCAGATACCGCGCTGCTCCAGGAAGTCGCGCAGTCGCTTGATCGGGTCGCGCGCGCGCCACGTTGCGACTTCCGTCTCGTCGCGGTATCGCGTCGGGTCGTCGGCCGTCGTGTGTCCGCCTACCCGATAGGTCAGCAGCTCCAGAAAAGTGGGACCGTCGCCCTTCCGGGCTCGCTCGACCGCTCGGCGAGTTGCGGTATGGACTGCCAGCGCGTCATTGCCGTCGACCCGCACGGATGGCACGCCGTAGGCTCGACCTTTCATGGCGATGGTCTCGGACGCGGTCTGGTGTGCAACCGGAACGCTGATGGCCCACTGGTTGTTCTGGCAGATGAGCACCACAGGCGCTCGGAAGACGCCCGCGAAATTGAGACCCGCGTGAAAATCCGGCTCCGACGTCGCGCCGTCGCCCAGATAGCCCAGCACGACCGCATGTTCCCGGCGAATCCGCGCCGCCATGGCGATTCCCACGGCGTGCGGAATCTGGGAGGCGATGCACGACGACATCGACACGAACTGCTTCCCGGCAAAACTCGCATGGCACGGCATCTGACGTCCGCGACAGTCGTCGAGACTGTTGCCGATGAACTGGGCCAGTGCCTTCACGAGCGGAAGTCCGCGCACGAGTGCCAGCACGCCTTCGCGAAGCGCCGGAACAATCCAGTCGCTTTCCCCGGCGGCCAGACCGGAGGCGACCGTGGCGGCCTCCTGTCCGGTGATCGGGCCGTAGAAGGCAATGCGCCCCTGCCGCTGGAGACTGACCATGCGTGCATCGAGCGTGCGCGTCAGCACCATCCACCGGTACATGCGCGTGAGCAGATCGTCGTCGAGCTCCGGTGGGAGGTCCCGGACGAGTTCACCGGACGGCGCCAGTACCTGGTAGATGCCGAGGTCGTCGTTCATCACGCCCCCAGCAGCAGGAGTCGCGGGTCCTCCAGCAGGCTGACGATGCGCATGACAAACTGCGCGCCCACGTGTCCATCAATGATGCGATGGTCGAAGGAGCACGTGAGATTGCAGATCTCGCGGATGACGATCTCATCGTTACGCACCACGGGGCGCTTGCGAATCTTGTGCACGCCGAGGATGGCGACTTCCGGATAGTTGATGACGGGCGTCGCCATGATCCCACCCATGGCTCCCAGGCTGGTGATGGTGAACGTACTGCCCTGCAGGTCTTCGAGACGCAGCTGGGTCTTGCGGGCCCCCTCGGCCAGACGCGCGATC
>JAJXVI010000345.1:0-799 GCA_021782195.1 bacterium
CCGCCGACAGGGAGCGCACCGCCGGGGACGGCGCGGGCGCATCCGCGGACGGGGACGAGAAAGGGGGAGCGGGGGAAGGCGTCGCGCAGTCCCAGTCAGGCTCTCGCATCGGTATCCAGCTCAGATCGACCGCTGACGCATTTTTCGCGTTCCGATGCTCCCCACGACCTGAATCACGTGTTTGAGCATGTCCTGGGTCCGCACGTCAAAGAAAAGTCGACTCCCGTCCCGAAATCGTGGAAACACCCGATCGTCTCGCAAATTGTCCACAATGGCGTCTGGTGCGACGCTGCTCATTTCAAACAACCGTCGGCTGAATTCCACGTCGCCCACCTCCTGTTCGGACAGATATCCGGGAAAGTCTTTTTCCCCCTGATATTCCAGCGCGGTCTGCGCGCCAATATAGGCGTTCACAAGCAACACGTTGCCGTCGGCGGTACGCAATTTCCTGATTTTTCGGGAGATTTCGAGGGCGTCGGTCTGGCTCTCCCCGTCGGTCAGATGAAACAGCATCGGAGGGAACGACTTCGCAAAGTCTCGCCCTGCAAGCGCCTTCTGCAGCACGTCGTGCGCGAGTCGCAGGGCGGCTTCAGCATCTGTTGCGCCCATGGATCCCCCAAGACCGAAACCCTGGTCGTCGTCAACAAATTTCGTGAGGGCGCGCTCGATATCGACAACCTCGTTCGTCCAAAGCCGCGGACGGGATCCATAGACAACAACCTGCAGAAAATAACGAGGCTTTACAGCCACGACGCCGTTGCGAAGCTCGGTGCAACGCGCCAGCAGTTCCTTCAAGATT
>JAJXVI010000345.1:809-4178 GCA_021782195.1 bacterium
TGCGTGGGCATATCGCTCCACACAGGCGTACCGAGGTTCGGACGTGTCACCGAGCGGCTCGGACATGCTGCCGGAATCGTCCAGGACAAGCACAATGAGTCCGGGCTCGGTACGCTGCACCTTCTTGCTGTAGGACATGAGCCATCTCCCCCAAATCTTGCGACAAAAAGATCTGGTTGTCGCGCTGGAAAACGGCGGAAGCCGACCATTCCCGTCTCGCCACTGACAGTTTTCCCGTCCAACGTCCTCGCCTCCTTCCTGCCCCGGCGCCAGAGGTCACGAGAGCGCCTGACGTGCAGCGGGGAACGCGGGGAACGTGGAACGTCCCCTGCCGGATACACGGGAGCGCGGGGCGCAACCGCTCGCGTCAGCGGCGCCGTGAGGGTCGCGGTTTCGCGGGGACGGGGAGCGGGGCGCCAACGTCCCGTCGATAGCGCAGGCCTGCAAACTCCGCTCGTCCCAGCACACCGTAGACGCGAGCGCGGGCGGAGGCCAGATCCACCCCGCGCCCGACGAGCGTCAACAGACGCGCGCCTCCAACGAGCATACCGCCGCATCCTGGCCCGATGTCGCCCCAGTAAAGCATCACGTCGGGGGGCAGTTCTGGGAATGAAGCCTCGGGGGCAAACGCCTCGGGTTGCATGGGGCCGCACACCACCACCGCACACAGCGCCTCACGCCCCCAGTTCGGCCTCACCTGCCGCAGACGGCCGTTCACGGTTGCCCACAGCAACGCGTGCAGGTCCCCGACCAGGCCCGCCGCAAGAAGTTGCGTGGACCCCTCGCCAGGACCGACGTCGACGTCCTGCAACCAGGGACCGTCCGCAGTCACGACGACGCGAAAGTTCAGTACGCCGCGCGTGATCATTCCCGCTGTCCGAAACACCTGGACCGTGGGCCTGACGATGCGCGACAGGATCGTCGCACGGTCGCCTTCAGAGCAGTCCACCGCGGGAACACACGCGCCCATTCCCGTCGTGAACGGACCGTGCCCTCCTTCTTCCATACGACGGTAGTCGCCCACCGTCGGGGCCACCACGATGCGGTGCTCGTCAAAGAAAGCGAGCACTGAGAACTCTCTCCCTTCGAGCCACGCCTCCAGCACCACTTCACGCCCACCGTCGCCCGTGGACATCTGGCGGCGCAGCACCTCTTCGGCTTCCCGCACCGTCGAGGCCACCACCATCCCGCTGCCGTTCGAGAAGCCGTCTGCCCGAAGCACGACAGGCGTCGGCATGGCGCGAACCATGGCAACCGCATCGTCTGGGCGATTGCACACGAAAAACGGAGGGGTCGGAACACCGCCGCGCGCCAGCAGCACCTTCTTCCAGGCTCGACTCGCGGCAAGGCCCACACAGCGACGCGAAGGGGCCAGCACCGGCAGGCCAGCCGAGCGGAAAATCTCGCCGACTTCCGCTGCATACGACGTGCAGGAAGAGACCACGGTCAGACCGATCTCCTCGCGTCGTGCCCAGTCCAACAGCGCGAGCGGCGCCTGCACCGACAAAGGCACCACACCGTTCGGGTCCGCGCCCGCCGGCACCGCGCCGTTCCGAAACGGGACGGTCGTCAAGACATCCGTGACCCGGCGAGAGCGAGCGAGGCTCCGTGCCAGTGCAGCCGCCCTGGCGTCCCCTCCGACCACCAGAACCTTCAACGAAGGCGCTCCGCATTCCGCGACGGGAAAACGGTCACGGTGAAGTCGCGAGGCGCACTATCCACGAGGCTGCACGCCAGTTTCCGCCTCGAGCAGGGCCGTGCGGAATTCCGTCGCGGTCGGGAATCGATGGCGCAGCGAGTCGGAAAGGGCCCGGTCGAGGACCTCGGCCAGCCCACGGGGGGCATCGGGCCAGGCTTTACGAAGTGCGATGGCGGGTTCACGCAAAATGGTCTCGATGGGGTCTCGCTTCGGCTCGATGTGACGCGGGGGATGACCGCTGAGAATCGCATAAAAGCACGCCGCAAGACACCAGACGTCGGTCGCGGGCAGGTAATGACTGTAGTCGGTGATCTGTTCGCGCGCCACAAAGGGCCAGGCCACGATGTTCTCACCGGTCGCCACCATGCCGGAGAATCCCGCGCGGTCGAAGCTCCGCACCAACCCGCAATCCGCGATCCGCACAGACCCGTCACCCGTCAACATGATGTTGGACGCCTTGACGTCACCGTGTACAATCTGACGCTCGTGTATGAAAGCAAGACCCTCGGCGGCCGCCAGCAGAAGCGGGTGCGCAATCTCGAGTGGAACACGCCCGCCGTGGTTTGCCTCGAGGATCGCGAGGCTCCCGGAGGGGAAGAAGTCAGACACAAAGTAGAAGCCGGTGCTTCCGATGGCTCCAACGTCGAACAGTTCCACGCAACGAGGATGCTGCAGGGCGCGAAGAGGATCCAACTCGCGGAGGAAATGCGCACGCGCCGGTGCGCTCACCGTGCTGCGGCACAGCACGACCTTGATTGCAACGGGACGGCCGTCGGACGTGCGCCGCGCCTCGTAGACCGCACCGTGTGCACTGCCTCCAAGCCGACGAAGAACCTCGTAGCCGTCAATGACGCTGTTTCGGAAACCCTCTGCCGCAGGCAGCGCCAGGTCGGACCCGGGGTCGTCTCTTTCCCTGGAAACGCTCTCAACTCTCGGAAACAGGTCTTGCGGGGCAATTTCGGAAAGCACCCGCAGGGGGTCCTCCGCACACTCCCGACGACACGACTCACAGAGAAACGTGTCGGGATTCTCGTTCGGAGACTCCTCGTCGCAGATACGTCCGCAGTGCACGCAGCGACGCGCGTGGCTCACCACCTGCACGGTCCCGCAGGAAACGCAGGTGATGTCATGCTCCGAGGCGCCAGGTTGTTCACGAGGCGGAAGGACGGTGCCGCAGGAGAAGCACGCCAGGGGAACCTGAACGTCGACCAGGAACTGCGACTCCCCGACGCGGATGACGTCGCCACCGCTGAGGTCGCACTGCGAGACCCTGGCCGCGGCGGCCTCTTGAGGGGTCTCGCCGGTCTCGCGCCCCCCACACTTCAGCTCATTCACGTAGGTGCCGTTGAGGCTCCCCAGGTCACGCAGGCGGACGTGCGGCGGGTTCACCTCGAGCAGGAAATGATGACGTGAAGCGGTCCGGTCGTCTTCCGGAAGTCTCGCGTGACAGTCGGCCGCACGACCGAAAATGAACGTGTCATGCTCATCGAAGCGATACACACGCCCTTTCAAAGGACCCTTGGTGGCAACCAGAACCACGGTCGCAGACATTTCCTGGCCTCCTGTTCTGAGCGAGTTCCCGGAACGCGTCAACGGCTCCTTCCGGGCGTCGCAGGAACGCGATCCGGCGCCCGTACGTCCAAGAAATGAAGGGGAGTCGGAGGCGCGTC
>JAJXVI010000346.1 GCA_021782195.1 bacterium
GGGACGCCTCCAGATCTGCTTTGAAGGATTGATTTCGAGAGATAAAGCCGCTTCGCGGGGGGGGGGCTGTCTGGCCGGATCCCGGCCGTGGATCGCGACCGCAGCCAGAGGCGGTTCGCGAGATCCGCCGATGTGTGACCACCAGGCGGAAGGCTGCCGTTGGTTCCGACCACGATTACAGGGGTTGTTCGATGCGCTCCACCTTTCGTAAGGGGTTGCCAGCCAACCTCCCATCGCGTTCGAGCGGGGACGGGGACGGCGTTGTGGGCGAATGCGGAGCGACCCGGTAGAAGCAGACTGTGGCGCGTCCCCAGGAAAACCACCACGTCTGTTCGTCGACAGGTTGAAGGCGCGGATGGAACCAGCGCATGCCGACCGATGTCCACCAGACATCCTCGCGCAGCGCGTCGATTCTCGCGTAGAGCGAGTCAATGAGGTCGGGCGAGAAGGTCCACGCGTTCAGGTAGATCGCGGTGGCCAGTGAAAGATCGACCTTTCTTGCGTCGGTTTCGAGAATCGTGATTTTCTGCCCGAATCTGCGAGCAATGCGTCGGGCGATGGTGGTGTAGGTGGGAAGTAGTTCCACGCCGACGGTTGTGCAGCCCGAGACCAGGTGCGAGGCGAAGACCATCTTGCCTCGTCCACATCCAAGGTCGTAGAGTACGTCGGACGGGCCCAGTTGCATCCGGCGCACGATGGCGCCTGCCACGTGATAAGGGGTCTCGCCAAACATGAAGCTCTCGTCGTCGAATTCCAGGCGATGGAGCGCGCGTCGGTCTAGGAAGATGAAGAGCGCGGGAAAACGCAAGAGGTAGGCTGCGGCAAGTCGCGCTTCCACGGCGAGCAGGCCGGGTGTCTGCACGATGGTCTTCCATTCACGCCACGGTCCGGCGAGCAGATCGCGCAGTGTTGGCCTGTGTTGCGCCTTCAATGCACCCTCGTCCGTTTCTCTGTTCGCGGAGTCGGAGGGCAGCGGGCGTGTGCGCGGCGTCAAGCGGCTCCGGTCGAGATGTGCAGGTCTGGGGGGCACGCCCGTGTGACGGGTGTTGCCGATTTCACGGTTCTCCGTACTGGAACCGAACGTCGCAGGTCACGTCGGGGTGCAGACTTGCGTGTACGGGGCAGTGCGTGGCCGCGCGTTCGAGCTTGTCACGGTCGGCTTCGTCGAGTGCGGCGGCTTTCTCCGGAGGAATGGTGACGACTACCCGAAGCCGACCGATGCGCCTCACTGGCTTTGCGGTCATCAGTTTCTCGACGTGGACGCGCGTGCCCGTGATATCGAGACCGTGTCGCTCGGCATACAGTCCCATGATGGTGACAATACACGTTCCCAGTGCTGTGCTCAGGAGGTCGGTTGGCGAGAACTCCGCGCCCGTGCCACCGTTGTCGACTGGCGCGTCGGTACGTATCTCGTGCCCGCTCGGGCCGTGCACAGCCCGGCACTGCAGTTTGCCAGCATACGCAATGTCGATCTCGACAGACAACAGATCCCGCTCCCTCCAGACGTCGGTCGCGTGCCAACGGGCAACGCTCCCTTCAGAATTTTGTGAATCCTCCCCGTTTACCTGCGAGACGTCGCTGTCGGTGCGCCGCGTGCGAGTTTTGTCACTCCCGACGTTCCCGCGCGGATCGTGCATCCCGCTTTTTGTAGATTTCCAGTGCGGAGGGCATCACCTGGGGGCGGCGTCGCACGTGCTTTTCCCGTCACCGGGCGGCGGAACCTGGCAGCTTTGCGGCTGTGGGGTACGCGACGCTGGGGTGCGTGTGTGGCGCACGTCCCCCGCCGGCGCGGAGGAGATCGCTAGCGAAGCAGGCGCAGCAGGAGCTTGATGACGTCAAGTCCGCCCTGAACCTGTTTTGTTCCACCCGAGGCGCTCTTGGCGCCCGAGTTGAGAGAAGCGGCCATCGGTACGTCGACAGTGTTCACAAAGGTGTCCCGATCCTGGATGACGGCTTGCGCGGGAAGTTGCTCCGACGCGGGACGCACCCCGGGAACCTTCTTGACTGCCGTGCCGATGGCAAGAAACTCGATCAGGCCCGCGCCGAGGTCGTAGACGTATGTTTTCACGCCGGCCACGTCATCTGCCCCGATGGCCTGGGCATCCGCGGCAATGCGGCTCAGGGCGTTTTCACGCGCCTCGTAGACGAGCTTCGTGTAGTCGGTGAGCTCCCCTCGTCTCCACGAACTGAGCCAGTTGGTCACGCGCCCCAGAAGTCCGAGCGAATAGACCGAGACTCCGAGCACCAGTCGTAGCGGCAGATACTCCATCCTTGTGAGGTTCCACATTTCCTGGCAGGTCAGGTCGCTGGAGACAGGGGACTGGTTGAACTGCGGAGGAAGCGACGGATGGCGCGCGGCCGTCCCGACCATGACCATTTCCTGCACGCCCTGAAATGGGAGGATCGATGTCTTGATCCCGACAACCGCGTTGGCTCCGGCCTGTGCGGCTTCCTGCGTGATGCGGGTGAGGGCAAGATGGCGCGTCTGATTGAACACGTTCGAGAACTCCACGACCTCGCCGCGCCTGAAGCTTCGGAGAGCACCCATGACGCCTCCCCCGACGCCAACGGAATACGCGACGTTGCCGAAGACGAAGCGCACGGGCTGGAAACCCGCGTCGATCTGACAGTACAGTTCCTGGCCATCGGCCGATGACGTGAACGCCAGTCGCTCGTTGTTCTCACGATTTGCGTGCAGGGTGGACCCCATCGAAAGAAACTCGATGTTCGAGCCCAGCACTACCAGTTCATTGGAAACGCCGGTAAGCCCCACGCCGCCGTGGCGTTCAGCCTCTGCCACGAGACGCTGATAGGCCTGAGTCCTGCCGTCGTGCACGAGTTCGGTGATCTGGGTGACCTCGCCGCCAAGAAGGGCGTTCAGCCCAGATCCCATGGATCCGATGAGCCCCATCGAGTACACGCTGTTGCCGACGACCATGTTGCCAGCGTAGAGCCCTTTTCGTGACAGGCACCACATCTCGTTTCCGGACAGGGTGGTCATGACAGGCATCGAATCATCACTCCTTTATCTCGACTGTATTTCGGTGGACCGTATGTGGCCTTTGACGCGGTCTGACGTGCTTTCGTGCGTTCGTCTTCCGGGTCCAACAGGCTGGTCATACCTCTCAACCAGGCGCAGCGTGTGCTTTGCAGCCTGCGCAATGGGCGGACCGACCCGGCGTCAGCTCCCCGCGCGCTGGTTCAGGTTTGCCCCCAGCGTGAGTTCGGCCGTGTTCACGAAGGTGTCGCTGTCACGGATGATGGCCTGCGGAGGCAGCGTCTCCGATACGGTGTGCAGTCCGTCCAGCCGCTTGACTGCCGTGCCGATTGCCATGAACTCGATGACGCCCCCGCCAAGCTGGTACACATAGACCTTGATTCCGAGCACGTCGTCAGCCCCTACGCGGATTGCATCGGCCTGGATACGGTTGAGGGCGTTCTGGCGGGCTTCGTAGATGAGCGACGTCAGTTCACTGATCTCTCCTCGCCCGAGCGACTTGAAAGCCGCCGTGATTCCGCCGACGATTCCGAGAGAGTACACGGAGACGCCGAGCACGAGCGACACCGGCATGTACCCCATGTTGATAATGTTCCACATCTCCTCGTTGGTCAGGTCGCTCGTGACCGGGTTCTGGTTGAATGCGGGAGGAAGCGCCTCGTGCCGCGACGCGGTTCCCAGCATGAGCATCTCCTGCATCCCCTGAAACGGAATGATGGACGTGTTGATCCCGACGACGGCGTTGGCGCCGGCCTGCGCGGCCTCCTGGGTGATGCGCTGCAGTGCAAGATGACGCGTGGTGTTGAAGATCTCTGAGTACTGGGGCACCTCGCCTCGAGTGAGGCTCTTGAAAGCGCCCATGATCCCGCCGCCAACTCCGATCGAGTAGGCGACGTTCCCGAACACGAACTTGACGGGACGGAAGCCGGCGTCGATCTGGCAGTAAAGTCCCTGGCCGTCGGCGGACGAGGTGAAGGCCAGGCGCTCGCCCGTGCCTCCAGTATCGGCGTGAAGGGTTGAGCCCACCGACAGGAACTCCACATTGCCGGCAACCTGAACCAGTTCGCTGGTGACGCCACTGATGCCGACGCCTCCGTGTCTCTCCGCCTCTGCAACCATTCGCGCGTAGGAGTTGAGGCGTCCCTCATGGATGACGGACGTAATCTGCGTCACCTCTC
>JAJXVI010000347.1 GCA_021782195.1 bacterium
GTGTCCTCCTCGTGGGGCTCCGTCATCTGGGTGAGGTCGCTCAACTGCTCGCGGACGTGCTGGTCGCGATGCTCGCGAACCCGAAGGGTAAGGCACAGGTTGCGCGTGGTGGCCTTTCCTTCTCGCCAGAACAGGATGGACTGGTCCATCACGTCATCGCCGCCGGCCATGAGCGTCCACCCCTGCCAGCCACTTCGTCGAAGGCGGCTGAGCCACGCGGAATCGGTACGCGCCCACGGTGGTCCGGGTTCGTGCGACGGTTTTACGAGCGACTCCATGGTTCAGGGAGTCACTTCGACAACGTCTTGCGGCTTGAAGTCGACGAAGTTTCGCTCGTACAGCGAATACACAAAAGAGAGCGCGGCGGCTCCAAATTTCTTCTCAATCTGCGCGAGCGAGGTCTTCCCGTCGAACGCATGGAGCAGGCCACCGGCTTTTCGCGTTACGGGAATGACGTGGGTCTGTCGGATCAACGACCAGCCGAAATCTTCTTCGCGGACGTCGTAGCGTGGGACCGGACACAGGTCTTCTTCAAGCGTGACCTCGAGAAGGGTCGGTTCCGCCAGCGGCACCGGGGCTCCGATCAGCGGATCGAAGTCGACCCCCAGGTGCTCGGCCTCCGAGCGGCAACCCGCAGGGCAGAAGGCGAGCTTGCTGCACTTTCGGCAGGCTGCGGGAATGTGGTTTCGCCACGTGCGCATCGCCTTTCCACGCCACACGTCGAGCACACCCTGGGTGAGCAGGTTGCCGACGCGGGTGGGGGAGTGGTCGCACGGTCTGACGTTTCCCCAGGGGTCAATCGCGCAGTAGGTGACGGAACCCGAGCACCCCTGTGAAAATTCGCCGGAGAAGCACGCGGGAACGCAGCTTCCGAGCGCCACGTTGTACCCGAGCTGGCGCAGGTCGTCGAGCCTGGCCACGGCCTTCTTGAGCGTTTCCGCGTCGGGCTCGACGTCAGGCCGGGGCGGGCCCACGTAGCGATTGAAGACGGAGTGTCTCGCGCCGCGCTGCATGGCCAGTTCCACTAGCGCTTCCAGATGCTCCGCGTTCTGTTGTGTGATGATGGTGGAAGTGCTGACTTCGAGGCCGGTCGCGGCGACCATCTCCACGGTCTTGAGGCTTGCGCCAAATTCGCCAGCCTCGCCCGTGAAGGCTTCGTGCGCGGTTGCGTCTGCGCCGTGCAGGGAGACCAGGAGCGACTGCACGTAGGTGAGCTTCTTGAAGCCGGTCATGAGCGCCGGACGGAGGGTCCAGTTCCCATTTGTGAGGAGGTGGTACGGTCTCTTTGCGCGTTCGAGGCTATCGAGAATCTCGAAAAGATCTTCGCGCGCGGTGGGTTCGCCGCCGCCGACGCGGAACTCGGCAATAAACGGCTCGAGACGCTCGATGATTTCTCCCCAGCGGGTGGGGGAGAGCGGGGGCTGGGATTCTGATTTGAAGTAGGCGTGACCCTGCCAGGCGGGCCCGTCTGGAGTGACCTCCAGGGCCGCGACAACAGGCCCCCTGAGCTCGAGCATTCCTCGATGTTCCTTCTTTCTATCGGCTGCGAGCCTCAAGCCGTGCGTGCCGGCCGTTTGCCCTGTCCGGCACGTTCTGGCTCTTCTGGTGAGATTCTTGCGGGTAGAATCTCACCAGAAGAGCCAGGGCGGCGGTTCGTGGATGCTGTTCTCGCGCTTCGACACGCGAGTGCTTGGACATTCGCTCTGGAGCGGGACCCCTTCCGTGGCGGGAGATCCCTCCGAAGGGAGCGGATGAATCTTCCCCGACTGTGGGACGGTTCCTTCTCGCGGCGATCGGCCCGCGCGGAATCGTTCGTGAAGTCGTGTGACTCACGCGCTTTCCCGATGTTGGCTGGAATTGCAACGGGGAAGCCGCGCGGAAGCGGAACTGCCGTCGTCGAGGTCGAGGCGGAGCGGCGCGGAACCGGAGCGGGCTTCTAGCCCCCAGATGTTGATCGGCGCGACCTTTTCGGCCGCGCTTCTAGAAGATGAAGTCGCCCGGTACCACGTTCGTGTGCGGAATGATGTACTGGGGCACGTTGCTGTGGTTGGACCAGGCCGTGTTGGTGTGGGCGATCTGCGTCTGTGTGTTGCTGTGCGGGTAGGCGGTATTGGAATGTGATGTGTTGTTGTGGAATGCGCCGAGCTCCACAACCCGGCCGCGTGCGTCGCGTAAGGGTTGCAGGCGGTGCATCGCCGGGCGAGGTGCGGGGACGAGCGCGGAGGTCGGGGGACCCAGCGTGGCATCGAATCCGCCGCGCGCTCGCTGGCGCAGGCCGGGAGGCAGGGGATGGGCAGAAAGTTGCGGAGCAGCCGTCGCGGCCGACGCCGGGCGTCCGGCGGGGAGCATGACCGCCACCGCGGCCGCGGCAACAGCCACGGCGCGGCGCACGCGTGATGGAGTGCCTGGCTCGCCCGCGAGGAAGCAGAGCTCATAGTCGTCCGGCACGGGGCGGCTTGTGCGCAGGCGCTTGCCGTCCCGTCCGGTGAGACAGACGCGGACCGGGGCGGCCGGAAGCCACTCGGGCCCAGGGAGGTAGGCACGGTAGCTGCGCTCGATCTGTGCTCGCTCGCGCGTGGAGCGGAGCGGTTCTGTTGTGGCGGACACCGCGTGTGCGCCCGCGAGGTAAACTCGGTATTGTTGCATTGAAGGCCTCCGTTACTGGAACGGGCGTGTGGATGTGTTGGTGTGTGAGGCCGTGTTGGAGTGCTGGGCCGGAGTGTTGGTGTGCGAGGCAAAGGTGGCAAGGTTCGCGTGGGTGGGTCCGGTCGTTGCCACGCTCGAGGGGGATGGCGAGGCGACGCCTGAGTTTGCGTGCACCGACGGGATCTGGAACGTGCGCGGGGAAGGCGTGGCCAGGTTTGCCATGAGCAACCTCCCCTGAAGTGCCGGGGTGAAGCCCGTGCCTCCGGGCCGTCCGGGCTGGTACGGCGCTCGGGGCAGGTTGGAGCCACGCCCGAGCGACACGGCGCCAGCCAGGGCCGTGAACGCGAGCATCGTCATCTGGGCCCCGAGACTCCAGCGCGCCACGCCACGCGGCGGGTTGAGGCTGAGCTCATAACCACTTTCGACGCGTACCGCGCGAGAGGCGAGTCGGCCCGTCAGTCGCACGGCTGGCGCGCAAAGCAGGTCGTTCCAGGGCGGCGGCACGTAGGCCCGCACTGCTCGGTGGAGCCGTCGACGCTGCAACCGCGCCAGGAAAGGCTCGGCGTGGGAACTCGGCTGTGGAGAGCCGCCGGTCAGGCGTGTTCGGATGAGCCAGGGTCCGGTCTCATACACTTCCTCCGGGGGGCGGCGGGAAAGCCGATGCCAGAGCAGGAGCGAGGAGCCTGCAGCGAACGCGGCGAGAGCCTGGGAAGCATTCACGGACGTGGAGCGTCTCCTTTCGGCGACGATTGGGGGGGCGTGAGGGTAAAGGCGTCAAGGCCGTGACCGTGGTCAGGGAGGCTCGGAACTCCGGTGCGAAACCGCAACTGGGGACGGGGGTCGTGCAGATCGCTGGCGGCGGGGAAATAGTTTTCCGGGTAGCTGTTGCCTCCGGAGTTCTGCGTCGAGGAGAGTGCCTGGGAAGTCTGGAGATAGACCGAGGAGACGAGCGACAACGTTTGCAACGGACCGGCGGAAACCATGCCGCCGCCGCCGCCGCCCTGGCGAGTGAGCGAGACCGAGTTCGATGCGGTGGCGCCCGAAACCAGGTAGAGGTGGATGGTCACGCTGGTCTCGGTGGTGTCGGTCCAGGAGAAGTACGACTTGCTGGTGCTGTCCGTGGGGTCGATTCCGACCACGTCGTTGGCCACGACGGTCGTGCCGCTGTTGTCGCCGCCATTGCTTGAGGTGGCGGTGCGGAGAAGCTGGAAGGTTGTGTTGTCAAACGTGTAGGTGATCTGGGAGACGGGGGGGAGCGGGCTCGTGCTCGCGTTGTACTGATAGGACGACCCCATGGTGTCGTAGCGGGTGAAGGAGAGCGTGCTGAACGCGGTGGCAAAGGAACCGGTCTGCGTGAGCTGAGGCAGCGGTTGCACCTGCGCCTGCCGCAGGTCGGTCGCGATCTGGTCGAACGCGTGCCGTGCCGAGGAGAGCATCTCGGTGCGGGCCTGTCCGCGGTTCCAGGCGTTCACGCCGCCGATCAGCAGGTTCACGACGGTCGTGGCGAGCAGGGCAAAGACAGCC
>JAJXVI010000348.1 GCA_021782195.1 bacterium
TGCAAGTGAGTCGTGGAGTGCGCGGGCGTCACCGTTATCGGGCACGATGCGCACATTTTCCAGGGGGACGACCGACAGCCTCCCATTGTGTAGGACCATGACGCGTCCGCCGATCTCACCGGGCAGGTGGGCGTTGGCCTGATCGCTTGCGAGCATCAGGGTGCGTAGAAGCCAGAGCCCGAAGATTCCCCCGATGATGAGCAGGAGGAGCCATAGCTTGCTTGAGTGGCGTGAAATCGCGACGTACATCCGCGTCTCGTCCTTTGTCGTCGCGAGAGAGGCCCCCGCTTTCTCCAGGCGTGCAATGAGGGCCAGGATTCGTTCCTTTTCGGCGTTGATCTGCTCGTCAGGTTCCTGAGCGTCCAGTTCCTCCCGTATTTCTACCGCTTTCGCCAGGACTTCGGCCGGCGGATCCGCATTGATGGAGGCTTCAACCGCGTCGATACGTGTGCGAAGGTCCGTCAGGATGGCCACGTAGCGCGCCTCTTTCGAGCGCTCGGCCGCTTGCCTGTGAGGGTCCTGAGCCTGTCCGGGAAGGTCTTCCTGGGAGAACTGCCAGAGCGTGCGTTCCCCCCCCCGTCCTCCAAGAGGCCGTTGCGCGTTCTCACCCTGAGTCGGCGAGACGGGGGAGGCGGTCGACGCATCAGCCTCGGCCTGCGGCTGGATCGGCACGAAACCTGCCGGGGGCGGCGATCCGGGAAAGCGCGGACGTGCCGCGGGTGGTGGTGCTCCGGGGAAGGGTCTTCTTGCTTCCTGTGCCGCTCCGGTGTCTGCGGGTGGTGGTGCTCCGGGGAAGGGTCTTCTTGCTTCCTGTGCCGGGGGCGTGCCCCCTGGTGTTGGGGCGGTGGTCGAGGACGGCGAAGGAGGGAGGGGACCTCCAGAGCCGAGGGGTGCGGACTGCGAGGCATGCTCTGGGGTCTGGCGTCGGAGGGAGTCTGCGTCCTGCCCGTAGTTCGTGGGAAGGAGGCTCTTCTGGCAGTGCTTGCACCGAATCGCGCTGTCGCTGATCTCGCCGTTACAGAAAGGACACTTCATAGGGGTCCTGATTCGAGACTGATTCCGCCTCCCCTTGTCCGTGCTGGCTGTTTGCGCGTTTCGTTGAGACCAATTTGCGGGCAGGAGTTGAGGAGGCCTGACCAACGGCCGCTGTGACTGAGATTCCACTCCTGTGTACCCGGCTATGTGCGATCAACGCTGTGCTGCTGCTCTGGGGTTGGTTGCAGGGTGCGGGAACTTCGCATCGGCGTCAATGCAGCGCGGCCAGAGTCGCGCGGCGAGGCAGGAGAGCGCGGGCACTCAGCCAAGTTGTGACCATGCTTTCTCTTGAATCATTGAATCAGCGTTTGCAGTTGCTGTTGCGACCCGTAGTGCGAAGCCTGGCCGCGATGGGAGTTACTCCCGGGCGTTTGACCATGGTGAACGTTGCGGGCTCGATCATGGTTGGTCTTCTGCTTTCAGGGGCGTCTACGCTGGGGTCCCTGCTTCTGCTCGCGTTTCCGGTGTGGATGCTTGTGCGCACGGTGTTGATGGCGCTGTGGGACCTGATGGCGCGTGAGACTGCGGCAGTGTCACGCGTGAGGGGGCTTTTGCGTGAAATCAGCGATGTGACGTGTGATCTGGCGCTCTACCTGCCACTCGCTGGATTTGACTCCAGGGCGCGTCTCGCTGTGTTTGCTTTTTCAGTGGGTATCGTCATGACGGAGTTCTGTGGAGTGGCAGGAGCTCTGGTCGGTGGGCGGCGCCAGCAGGGTGGTCCAATGGGCAGAACCGTCCGTGCGATTGTCGTGTCGTGCGTGCTGATACCGACAGCATTCGTGTCGTTTCTCGGGTTTTTCTGGCTCCTGCCTTTCTGGATCTTTGTTGTCCTGCAAGCCGTGACGTGCTGGAATCGGGTGCACGCGTCAGTGACCGAGGCTGCGCGATCGTAGATGCGCCGGTCCGTTCCTCTTTCGAACGAAGCATCGAGACGTGTTCGTTCCGACAGATCTCGCAGAACGAAAGAAGCGGCGCTCCCTTTGTGCCTGGATAGAGTGAGCGCCGCCATCTACTCGCGGGGCATCCAAAAGCCCGGCAGGTGTGGCTGCCCGACTTCTGGCCTGGCGAACGCGGACGCCGAGGGCTGACAGGCGAGGGCTGTAGCAATCAATGCTCGGAGCCCCGAAACCGCGATTTTCGTAAAGATTGCCTGGCCACTCTTGTTGACATAGCCTCCTGACCAGCCATCCCCACGAGCAAGTCAGTGGAGTCAGATGTGAAGAGCCTTTGGCGACACTTGACTCCACTGATGCTCGTGGGACCAGCGCCGCAGGAGGCTGGCTAGCGAATGTCGACGCACCGTGGCAAATAGCGTTTTCGTCGACAACAGGCGACAATCGACGGCTGACAGGCCGAAGCAGTCGTGAACAGGGTGAGTCGGGGGCAGGAGGTCGCGTGACACTTTGCGTGACTCGGGTCAGGAGCCGGGCGAATCAGTCGCGTTCCCGGTTGACCAGGTAGAGCACGATGATTGCAATACCCACCACGAGCACCGTTCCAAGGATGATGACCGGCCATTTTGAATTCGTGTCCTTGATCGGCGCATCCGGCGGGGGTGCCGTTGTTGGTGCGGTTGTCGCGACGGCCGGTGCCTGTGATTGCTGGTCTTGCGGCGCACCAGCGGCGTTCGGAAGCGTATTCTCGGTTGGAGTCGTCGGCGACGGTTGTTGCACATTTACCTGTCCGCCTGGACCCGCAGTCATGCTTGCAAGCATCGTGGGATTGACGTTCACGCTGAACGACCACGCTCGTCGGCTCTGCATGGAGGTCGCGGTCAGTATCAGAAAAAGCACGACCACGAAGGAGAACATCGCCATCGGACCCCGCGGGTTTGACTTCATCAATCGACCCCTCATCAGTTGAAGTTCTGCAGAATCTGGTAGACAGGCATGAAGACTGCAAGGAGCACAAAACCGACGACAAACCCCATGACGGCAATGGCAAGGGGCTCGATAAGGGAGGAGAAGGTGTCGAGGGCAGCTTCAACCTCGTTATCATAGAAGTTTGCGAGCTTCTGGAGAATGTCCGGGAGATTTCCCGTCTCTTCACCTACAGCGACCATGTGTGACACAATCGGGGGAAAGAGATGGTATTCGCGAAGGGGTTGCGACAGTTTCATTCCTGCCTTCACACCTCTGCGAACCTCGTCAAGGATCTCGCTGACAACTTCGTTGCCGGTGACCTTGGATACAATCTCGAGTGCGTGCATCATTGGGACACCGCTCGCTATCAATGTCGCGAGCGTGCGGCAGAAGCGTGAGATGACCACTTTTTTGTTGATTGAGCCCACGAGCGGCATGGTAATGAGAAGATGGTCGAAGGTTCGTCGACCGGCACGCGTGCGAAGCCAGTTGCGCAGTAGAATGTACACGCCCACGATGGAGAAGGGGAGGGCGGTCAAAAATAGAGGATTGTATATCAGGTCCGTGATCAGGATCAGGAGTCGGGTTGGCCAGGGCATGGCCACGTTGAGACCGTCGAGAAGGCCGACGAAAGTCGGGAATACCCACATGACCAGGATTCCCGTGACGATTAGCGTGATGCCAAAGACGAGAATGGGATAGGTCATAGCGGACGAGACTTTCTTGCGAAGTTGCAGGTCTCGCTCAAGGAACGTGGCGGTCCGGTCGAGGATCTCCCCCAGTGCACCCGCCATCTCACCCGCGCGGACGAGAGCAATGTAGACCGGCGAGAAGACTTCAGGATGCTTCGCAAATGCTCGCGCGACTGACACCCCGTGCTTCACGTCGTTGTGGACCTCGTTGAGGGTCATGGCGAGGCGTTTGCTCAGTGATTGTCGCGATAGTCCTTCGAGGCCGCGAACGAGTGGCACGCCGGAATTGAAAAGGGTCGCAAACTGACGGGTGAAGACGACCATTGACCAGAGGTCAACGCGGTTGAATTTGGTCTGCCAGGCGCGCAGGGCGCCGAGCAAATCGGCCTGTTCCTTGACGTTGGTGACAGTATACTTGTTGCCGCGCAGCTCTTCGATGACGGCTTCGACGTGTGGAGCCTCCACCACGCCCTGCACTACACGCCCTTCACGGTCGAGGGCATCATATGCAAATCTAGGCACGTGTGACCGATCTCCCCCGCATTCCGCAGCAGCCACCAGCCAC
>JAJXVI010000349.1 GCA_021782195.1 bacterium
GTTGACGGGCGCCACGGCCGAGAAGCACGACTCCTTCATCGTGCCGGATTCCCACGGCGGAGTGCACTTCTCTCTGTCGGGCTCGGAGCTCATGCAGGGTGAACCGGACGCGTCAAGCTTTCCGAGCGGCGGTCTGCGGGCCACCTTCGAAGCTCGTGGATATACCGCGTGGGACTGCACAAGCCCGGCATTCCTCATTCGTGGCAAGAACAACGTGACGCTGGTGATTCCCACGGCCTTCGTCTCGTGGACCGGGGAGGCGCTTGACCACAAGACCCCGCTTCTTCGTTCGATGGATGCGTTGAGCCATCACGCGATGCGTATCCTCAACCTGTTTGGTAATGCCGACGGCGTGGCACGTGTGGTCACCACGCTGGGCTGTGAGCAGGAGTACTTTCTGGTCGACCGGAACCTGTACTTTGCACGACCGGATCTCGTGACATGTGACCGCACGCTGTTCGGGGGGCGTCCTCCGAAGGGCCAGCAGATGGAAGACCACTACTTCGGGTCGATTCCTCCGCGCGTGCTTGCCTGCATGGCCGAGGTCGAGCGTGAACTTTATCGGATCGGTGTGCCGGTGAAGACCCGACACAACGAGGTGGCGCCCGGTCAGTTTGAGCTTGCACCGCACTTTGAGATGACCAACGTGGCGACCGACCACCAGATGGTCGTCATGGAGACTCTGCGTCGCGTGGCTCCTCGTTATGGCCTGCAGACCCTGCTGCACGAGAAGCCGTTCGCTGGTATCAACGGTTCGGGGAAACATAACAACTGGTCGATGGCAACCTCGACCGGGGTGAATCTGCTCGATCCGCAGGATGACACGCACGTGAACCTCCAGTTCATGGTGTTTCTCTGCGCCGTGATTCGAGCGGTCGACATGCACGCAGATCTGCTTCGCATGTCGGTGGCCAGTGCGGCCAATGACCATCGCCTGGGTGCAAATGAAGCGCCGCCTGCCATCATTTCCATCTTCCTTGGAGACCAGTTGACCGACCTGGTTGACCAGCTTGAGAAGGGCGTCCCTCGCAGCACCCTCAAGGGCGGAACGCTGGAACTGGGCACTGCGCGTCTCCCGACCCTTCCCCGCCACGCAGGTGATCGCAACCGAACGTCGCCATTTGCGTTCACAGGCAACAAGTTTGAGTTCCGCGCGGTCGGTTCATCGCAGTCGGTGGCGTGGCCGAACATGGTGCTCAACAGCATCGTGGCCGAGTCGCTAGACTTTCTTGCCAGCGAGATCGAAGCTGCAGCGGGTCCGAATCCATCGTTGGAAGTTCTGCACGACGTGGTCTTTCCAATACTGCAGAAACTTCTGGCGAAGCATCGACGCATCATCTTCAACGGAGACAACTACAGCGAGGAATGGCACGCCGAGGCTGCCCGTCGTGGTCTGCCCAACCTCAAGGACTGTATCGATGCCCTGCCGGTCTTGCGCCTTCCTGAGAATGTCGCGCTTTTTGAACGCTATCGTGTGCTCAACGAAGCCGAGGTCGAAAGTCGCTGCCAGATCTTCATCGAGAAGTATGCAAAGGAACTCAAGATCGAGTCTGAGGCCATGGTCCTCCTGGGGCGCCAGACCATCCTGCCGGCTGCGCTGACCTTCCAGGCTCAGCTTGCAACCAATGTGCTTGCCGTGGAAGGCGCTGGCTGCAACGCCGGGGCAACGCGCAAGCAGTTGGAGGAACTCTCGCTCCTCATCAAGACATTCAGCGAGACGCTCGAGGAACTGGCAAAGGCGGAGAATCATCATGATGACGACGCTTTTGCCCACGCCGTGTACATGAAGAGAACCGTGTCGCCTGTCATGGTTCGTCTGCGCGAAGTGGGTGATCGTCTTGAGATGCGCATTCCTGCGAATCTCTGGCCGCTTCCATCCTATCGGGAGATGTTGTTTGTAAAATGAGTCGTCGCGTCACGCCAGCCTGCTTTCTGGCACTTCTGTGGGGTTGTCTTGTGTTGATTGCAGGTGGCGTGGCGCCCGGCGCACTGGCTGCACCCGCGAGGTCGGTGACGAGGCGACCTCGCCCCGTCAGAGTATCGGCCGAAACTCGAAGGGTCGCAGAGTTGATAAGCGACCTCAACGACGTGAGTCCGCTCATTCGCAAGGCGGCAGCAGGCAAGCTCAGGCTGATTCCCCGGTTGCGTGTGCTCGAGGTTGCTTCCGCGCTGGTTCGCGAAGCGGTTCCATTTCGTCCTCGAATCACCCTGATGCGCTCTCCGGCCGCCACCGCGCTCGAACTCCTGGCACTCATCGACCCTGCACGCGCCGTTTCGCTTGCGTTCGCGCGGGCAGATACTGTGGATCCGGACCTGCGCGATGAAGAAGCCCGGATTGTGCAACGCCTCGATACCTCGAAGGCGACGCGGTTCCTGGCCCGAGCGATTCGAAAGTGGGGAATCGTGAATACGGCGGGAATCGACTACGTCATGCGTGGAATCGATCGACCATCGCATGCGAGCGACCCCACCATTCGCAAGGCTGTTGTGGCCGTGTTGACAGGTCCGGTTCCGGTGTGTCCGTCCAGTGCGGCACGTCGTGAGGGTGCAGGATCAGCGAAGAAGGGGGGGCAGTCACGCGGACACGCCCGACCCGTCTCTCGACTCCATCATAAGGAAGACCGGTTTGACCCGCACGAACTTCCCCAGGACGGCGACCGGTACGGGTGCTGGTTGTTCAAAGCGCATCTCTGTCTTGACTTTGTCGCGCGTTACCCGTTTGTAGAGGCTCTTCAGGCAGTCCGTCGCTGCCTCGGCATTTCCGACCTGGTCGTACCTGCCGTTGACGCATTCGCACGTCTGCATCCCGCTGACGTCAACACGTTGCTGCGCCGTATGCTGGGATCCGACCACAGCGTGGAACACAAGCTGGCGATTTATCGCGCTCTTTTCATCGGCGGCCACGACACGATGCAGGAGCGATTTGCCGCGCGCAATCTTTTTACGTCTACCCGGGCTCCCAGTGATGCCTGGATGCGTGGTCTCGCGGCCATGATTGCTCTTTTTCAGGCGCACGCCGACGGCCCGGCCCTCCGCGTGGTGGCGACCTGGCGCCTCAGTGGCGTGGCGGCGAGGATTCGCCAGCAGGCTCTTGACCTGATGCGGGCAAGTCGTCCTGAAGCGTACGACAGGGTTCTGGGGAAAGGTTTTGTTCCGCCGGTTCTCGATGGACCTGGCGCTGGCGCCTCGTCCGCTCCGGCTGGGTCCGCCGCTCCGGCTGGGTCCGCCGCTCCGGCTGGGTCCCCCGCTCCGGCTGGGTCCGCCCCTCCGGCTGGGTCCGCCGCTCCAGGTGGGGCCGCCGCTCCGGGTGGGTCCGCCGCTCCGGGCGGGTCCGCCGCTCCTGCTGGGTCCGCCGCTCCGGCTGGGTCCCCCGCTCCGGCTGGGTCCCCTGCTCCGGCTGGGTCCCCCGCTTCGGGCGGGTCCCCCGCTCCGGGTGGGTCCCCCGCTCCGGGTGGGTCCCCTGCTCCGGGGCAACTCCCCGCTCACAAGCCTGGTTCCGCGCGAACGCACGCTCACGCTCACAAGCCTGGTTCCCCGCAGTCCCCCGCTTCGGAGCAATCGCCTGGTCCCACGCCAACCGGGGAGCCTGCTCCTACGATTTGACCATCGGACTTCGCTCGAAAGTAACCGTGTCATCAAGCCACGCCGTTGCGCGTGACATGGCTTCCTCCACCGTGTCTACCCAGAAGACCGGGCCGTGACTTTGGTACCACGTTGACTGCCGTCGCGCGAACCGGGCGATTGCCCGCTCCAGTTCGCATAGCATTGTGGACCGCGTCGTCAGGCCTCGCACGTAGCGACTGATGTAGCGATACTCCAGTCCGAGGTCTTCCATTCGCTCGTGGCTCAGTCCGGCGCGGGCAAGATCCTCAACTTCCTCGATGAGTCCGGCGTTCACGCGTTTCATCAAGCGATCGTGGATACGCGTCAGGAGTTGCTTGCGTTCCGTCCGGATTCCGAGCAGCAGCGTGCGGAAGGGAACATCGACCTTTCCGCGCGCGCTTCGCAACTTTCCCACCGCGCGCACGACCTCGATGGCACGAATCATGCGACGAGGATTGAACAGGTCCACTTCTGCACCCGCTTCAGGATCGAGGCGGAGCAGTTCCTCACGCAACGCTTCGACGGTCCACTGTTCAAGTTCAGCGCGGA
>JAJXVI010000350.1 GCA_021782195.1 bacterium
TTCGAGACCCGAGCACCCTCTCCATCGGTGAGCAGGAAGCCTATCACGTCGGTGAGTTCGACCCGAATCGCGTCAACGTGCAGGAGTTCCAGAAGATGCTTGGCGACCGCGGACTCAACCTTCGCAGTCTCTCCATGACGCAACTCGCCCAGTTGACGCAGCGAAACAACCGTACCCAGATTGCCGCGTTTCTCGACGAGCTCAAGGGTGCTGCGTCGAGTGCAGTGGCGGATGCAAAGCCGTCCACTTCAACCGAGCAGCCCGGGGAAAGCGAACGCACCAAGGAAACGGATGAACGCACCGTTGCCGAAACGCACGCAGGTGGAACCCATGGTGGCGACATCACCCCCCTGCCCGGACAGGTCGCGCTCCACCTGACGCGAGATGTCCCGCAGTCCCACACGACCGAGAATCAGAGCCGCTCAGAGCAACGAGCACAGGTGATCAAGCAGATCATCGACCACATGCAGATTCAAAATGTGGGGCGTCGCACCGAACTCACGCTGAAACTGAATCCCGAGTACCTGGGTGAGATGCGCATCAAACTCTCAACTCAGGGCGGAAAGATGGAAGCCAGCTTCGAGACCACCTCCCGCGAGGTACGACAGTACATCGAAGAAGGCTGGGACGGCCTGCGCGATACCTTCGCTCGCAAGGGCCTTAACCTGAGTCGCGTCTCGGCAGTCGTCGTAGACGGTCTTGCTTAGTGTGGCAGCTTCATTTCTTCGGACAAAGCCCGGTTGAGAAATGAAGCCATCTGCCCCGTGGGTTCACGGGGCAGCATCGTTTCCCGTGCTCATCAGGTCCGGGTCGGGGAAACATCGTTAACAAAAGGTTAACATCGCGTCAACGGAATCGCAAACACGCATTGTTATATTGCGTGTAGAGCACAGATGCTTGGAGGTCGGGTACGAATGTTCGATTACAATTACCAGGCAAACGCCGTCATGCAGAACCAGCAGATGTTGAATACATACTTCGACAACATGCAAAATCAGTTCACCCCTGGGTTCAAGGCAGAAACCGTCTCGTTCACCGACATGCTAGGGGATCAGATGGCCGGCCGAGGTGCAAAAATGAAGACTTCGGGCATCGTCTTCACGCAGGGGCAGATTTTCGAAGACAAGAACCCGACACACCTTGCAATCAACGGCCAGGGATTCTTCGTCGTCTCAGACGGAAGAGAAACTCACTACACCCGCGATGGCCGTTTTCACTGGGGCCAGGACGGCGCGTTGAAGATGCAGGACGGCAAGCAAGTTGAAGGCTACCAGCTCGATGCGAACGGCAACATCGAAGGACAGGCAAAGCCGCTCAAGTGCACCATCGACCCTTCCAACGGCCTGTACATGGGGCGCTACAACAGTGTCAGTTTTGATGACAATGGCGTTCTCTACGGACAGGTGACTGAGACCAACCCCGTAACGAACCAGAGTGTCACCCGCCGCGTGCCGATTGCTCAGGTCGCCATGGCTACGTTTGCGAACCCAGGCGGGCTCTCCAAGACCGGTCTGACCACCTTTGCACAATCGCAGGGCTCTGGCAAGGCGGTACTGGGTGTCGCTGGTCAGGGCGCCTTCGGAAAAATCGCAACGGGCAGTCTCGAAATGTCGAACGTCGACTTCGCTCAGCAAGCAGCTGCAATCGGTATGGCCAAGCAGAACTACGAGGCAAACTTCGCAGCCTTCAAAGCAATGGACAAACTGACTGAGTCAGCCCTGGGCCTGATTCACTGATCGACGTAACCGCCAGGGGAGGTTGTCAGTCGCCCAAAGTGACTTGCAGCCTCTCTTTTCATTTACCGACACCACTCTAGATGCCTTCCACGTCCTGCTGTTCACGGTTCGTAGACAGACCAACAGAGGGTTCGCTTCCCGAGGAGGCGAAATCACTACGATACCGAGAGATGAGCGGCATTCCCGAGCAGCGGCTCTGAATACACGCTTCGACTCATCTCTGTGAGAACCGTCTCAGATCGGAGGCACCCAGTTGCGGGACGATTCCGGCGGCTCGTTTGACCAGGTCATGCGCCTGACGCAGGAGCATTCTGCGGCTCGGCGCTATGCCGTGGCTGACCGCTATGATTTCAAGCAAACCGCAAAGTTCTCCCAGGACCAGACGCGGTTCCTGGAGAGGATCTTCGGCGCATTTGCCGAGCACACGACGACTCTCCTGGCTCCCCTGCTTCAGGCTCGAGTCGACTTTGAACTGCAGCCACTCAAACCGCAAGCCTATCAGAAATATCTGAATTCCTTGCCGGACCCGACGATGCTCGTCGTCTTCAAAGTCGATGCCGAGACGCAGGGTCTGATGAGTGTCGAGTACGAGCTGGCATTTGGACTCATCGACCGCCTCATGGGAGGACGTGGTGTCAAACTTGATGAGTATCGCCACTTTACCGACCTCGAACGCGCAATTCTTCAGCGCCCTGTCGCGCGAATGCTTGACGCGTACGCAGAGGCGTGGCGAGATGTCGTGGCTGTCCGACCTCAGTTCCAGTTGATGGAACTGAATCCGCTGGCTGTGCACATTGTACCTCCGAGCGAAGTCATGGTCGTCATCACCTTTCACGCCAGTATCGCACAGAGCGACGGCGCCATCGAAGTCTGCCTGCCCTTCAAGTATCTCAAGAACATCATCCCCAAGGCCAGTTTTGATGAGTTTCTGGTCTCGCGACAGACAACCGCCTCTCCAGGGCTGCCTCCGATCGTCACAAAGAATCTTGAAGCAGCCAAGGTTCCCATCTCAGTGGACCTTGGGAAGGCAGAAGTGCTCTTTCAGGACCTCCTGGGTCTTGAGGTTGGTGATACGATTCGCCTGAATTCCCCGGTCGGTGAACCCCTACGGATCCGGGTGAATGAGAAAACCAAGTTCCTCGGCTTGCCCGGCACTACCCGGGATGGAAAGATGGCCGCAAAACTTGTACGCGTGCTGACGGAAGGAGATGACGAATTTGAGGAATGAAAGCCTGTTTGGCCACCACGATGAGCCCACCGCTAAAGGCGTTCACTTTGGAATGCTCGAGCCAAGCGAAAGTGGCGGGGCACCCTCCTCGATCGACCTGCTGCGCGATGTCCCGCTCGAAGTTCAAGCTCAACTCGGAAAATCACGTAAGCTGGTCAAGGACATTCTGAAGCTTAACGTGGGCTCGGTCATTGAACTTGACAAAGAGGCCGACGAACCCGTCGACATCCTGGTGAACAACAAGTTGATTGCACGTGGTGAGGTTGTAGAGATTGATGGCAACTATGGTGTTCGCATCATTGAGATTGTAACTCGCTAGTCTCCGGCACAGGGTCCGCCCCGTGCCGACCTGCAACGAACCCCTGGAGGAAATGGGCAAGGACTCTTCGACCGCTGATGCACCGGTCAGGCAGGCATGACCACACATCCCCGGGCATGCCTCACAACCAGGCTACAGGGCAGGCGATCCCTATTACAAGACGCTCTCTGGCACAACAAACGAGGCTCCTGATCGGGCGATCCGCAATCGTCCTGTATATGATTTTCATGATCACCTCCCAAGCACTGGCGCTTCCACCCTCATCTCAACCTTCGGGAACTGCATCGCACTCCTCTGGGGCGGCTCAGGCTATCTCCTCACCCACCAGTCAGCCCCTTGCAGATGTGAATCCACGGGGGCCGAGTACAGGCGCAAACACACCGCGCGCCCGCTCCCCGGTCTTCGAAGATGATACCCCGCGACGCTATACGGGCGGCACGGAGATCAACTACGGGAAACAGATACTCGTCACCTTGATATGGCTCCTCGTGTTGTGCGGTGGCATGGTCCTTCTGGCACGTTACCTGCAGGGACGAGTAGGAATGGGCGGCCTGGGCGGCGGTGCCCGATCAATTCAAGTGCTCGACCGTCATATTCTGGGGCCTCAGCGTGCCTTGATGATAGTCAAGGTTGGTGGGAAGAATCTATTACTGGGCATGACCGAACAGCAGATCACGACCCTGTGCGAACTGGACCAAGAAGATTTCACGGCACGACCCTCAGCCACCCGGCTTCCCGGTCGCCAGAAGGCAAACGAGGAGCCTCCCCACGGAGTCCCGTCGCCTGAAGCACTCGATCTGGCCGGACTGTTTGGTCGAAGAGGAACATCCACCCGGGAGGAGCACGAGTGA